>NZ_CP157675.1:300000-415000 GCF_040105105.1 Polaromonas hydrogenivorans
GCAGATTCACGAACAGCACGCTGCCGGTGCCCACGGTACGGGTGCTGGCGACCAGGCCGTGCTGGGGCGAGGACATCAGCGTGACACCCAGCGCCGTTCCCTGCGTCACAAAGCTGGGATAGGTCAAGGCGCCATAGACATAGCCGGAAATGGCGTGGACTGGATCGGTCGCTGGGGGGCTCGCCTGCGTTAAATAGCGTTTGGCGCCCAGGGAAGGGTTGCCGATCCCACGGGTGCTGAGGTTTCTCAGCGCTTCCTTGCTGAGCTTGTTGGGCGTCACACCCGGCACAGCTTCGCGCTGGATGGCTTTTTCGTTCTTTTTACCTTTGTTATCAATGATTTTTTGCTTCAGTTTCTTGGCGCTTTCCCTGGTGCCCTCGGTGACGCCAGGCTCTGACTTGAAGTACTGCGCATGGTCATAGCCCTTCAGGCCGCCAGGGTTGGCGGGGCTGGCGGGCAGAAAGTCCGCGGTTGCCGTGGCTGGAGGGGCTTTTTTGCCGTTGTCGGCCACCTGTATGGCGCGTGGCGTGTCCGCAAGCGCCGTCACCGTGGTTGCCGTCTGGGTATAGGGAATCGATTTTCCCGGAGGGATGTGCAGCGCGCGCAGGGTGGACTCCAGGCCAATGACCGGACCCAGGCCCACGGTGCGGTCGCGCAGCGCGTCGTACAGCACATAGTCCACGCCCACCAGGTCGCTGAAGCGCGACTTGGGAATGGCGTAAAAGCCGGTGGCCGTGAGCGCGCCGGCGTCATACACCAGCATGATGTTGCCGCCCTGCGTGACATAGCTCTGGATGGTGGCGACCAGCGCATCGCTCATCGACACCTGGATCTGGTCGGGAACAATGATGCCGCTGTATTGCGTTCGGGCGCCAGCCCCGAGCAGCAGGAAGTCGGCATTGCGAAGAATCGACATCTGGTAGCCCTGCTCCTGCGCCGCATCGGTCCAGGCGGTGACCTGCACGTCATTGACGGCCAGCCCGTCGGGCAGCAGCAGCGCCATTTTCGACAAGTTCTGCGCCTGGGCCGCGCCCATGGCAAAGATCAGTATGGCGCCGTACAGCCAGCGAAACATACCCGAACCGGATCTCCTGATGGTGGCAAACATGGTGGCTTCCCTTCCGCGATTGAAATCTGCACTTGAAAATCAAGGAAAACATGCCTGTGGTTTTTCTGGCATGTTTTCCCCACACGAAGTGGACGCTTCCCGGAATTCAGCCCTGACCGCCCCTGCAGCCTGTCCATGACCAAAAATGCCGGGTCATGGGCGTTCTCCCTGAAGCGCATCCATTGGGCCATCCAGTCAAGTCCCGAGCGCTTTCGCACTTGTGAACTCCTGAATAACTTCGTGTCAGTCTAGATTTCGCATAGCTTGTACGCTTGATTTATATCAACGCGACCCATGCCGAAAAATCACTTCAAATAGGCAAGCCAGCCTGGGGAAAAAGAGCCGGTTTTGGGAGGCCAGGCCCTAGGGACGGGCCAATTGAAGCAAAAGCCGTCAAGGCGAGACAAAAGGAAAATTTTGTATCAAGCGCTGTCGCCGGCCGGTCGCGACGCACGGGTATCCAGGATTTGGCACTAAATAACGTCCCGTCCGTCATTCCCGCGAAGGCGGGAATCCAGCGACACGGGCTGAAGCGCTCCAACGAGTCTGGATACCCGCCTTCGCGGGTATGACGCAGGGACGTTATTGCTGACAGCATCCTCAGGCGAAATCACCCCTGAAAAATCGGTTGACGCGATGTCCTGACGCTGCACAATCAGGACGTGTGCCGGGGCTTTTCGTGCCCCTTGCGCCCACGGGGCCATCCGACGCCCATTCCACCAGACGCCATCGTGCAAAAAACCGCCAGGAGACACTTCAATGAGCCATGCAACTACCCCGTCCTTTCCCGATTTCGGCAAATTGGTGCCCGGTTTTGATTTTCTGCAAAACCTGACCAAACAGGCGGCCGGCAGTGCCACGCAAGCCCTGCCGCAACTGCCCAACCTCGGCAACTGGATTGCGCCCACGATCAATCTGGAGGAGCTGGACAAGCGGGTGCAGGAACTCAAGGCGGTGCAGTTCTGGCTCGACCAGAATGCGGCAGCGCTCAAGGCCACCATCCAGGCGCTGGAGGTGCAGAGAATGACGCTGGCCACCCTCAAGGGCATGAACTTCAACATGGGCGAAGTCGCCAACGCCTTCAAGCTCAAGGTCACCGAAAGCATGATGGGCGGCACACCGAAAGCGCCCGAGAAGGCCAAGGGCTTTGCCGGACTCGAAATTCCTCCGTCGGCTTTTCAGACCAGCAGGGCGCAAGCCGAGGCCCAGCCCGAACCCGCTGCAAAACCCGCAGCACCCAAGGCTGACTCCGGTGAAGCGCCGGCCGCTGCCGGCGTGGCGGACCCGATGCAGTGGTGGGGCGCGCTGACCCAGCAGTTCCAGACCATTGCCGCCGAAGCGCTGAAGGAAGTCGCCAAGACCACAGCCCTGGATACGACCAAGAACATCGCCACCGGAATGGCCAAGGACGCGGTCAAGACCGCCACCGACATGGCCACCGGGCTGGCCAAGGGCATGGCGCAAACCGCGAGCAAAACCATGACCAGCAGCTGGCCCAAGCCCGCAGCCGCGAAAGACGCAGCGCCAGCACCCAAAAAAGCAGCCGCCAGGACTGGCGCCGCCAAAACGGCAGCCGCCAAGCCGGCGGCCAAGGCTGCGGTCAAGGCCAAACCCCAGGCCCCGGCACGCAAGGCGGCAGGCACCACCGCGCGCAAGACCACGCGCTGAAGCGGCCCGCAATTCGGCCCTGATTTCGTCAGGGTGGTGGTTGATGTGCCATATTGGAGCCTTGGATCAACCCCTCAATTTGTCCTTCGCACCTTATGAAACTCTTCCCCTACGGCCACGCCACCCATCCGCAATGGCAGATGGCCGCTGGCTTGGTGCTGGCGCAACTGCGCGGCTACCTGGCCCTGCCAGAATACGCCAGCGCGCCGACGCTGGCGCTGCTCTACATCACCGACCACTATGTGCCCCAGGCGCAGGAAATCCTGGACCACCTGAGCGCCGAACTGCCCTTCATCACCGACTGGAGCGGCGCGGTGGGCGTCGGCATTGCCTCCAACAACGTCGAGTATTTCGACGAACCGGCGCTGGCCGTGATGCTGTGCGAACTCCCGCACGACCATTACCGCGTGTTTTCCGGCGTGTCGCCGCTGCCGCCGGCCCGCAGCGGCCTGTTCACCGCGCACACCGCGCTGGTGCATGCCGACGCGGCCACGCCCGATGTGGCCGAGTTGATTGCCGAGATGGCCGCGCGCACCGAAAGCGGCTATGTTTTTGGCGGCCTGGCGTCCAGCCGCAGCGCGGTGGTGCAGTTTGCGCTCAGCGGCCACGGCAACCTGAAGGGGCAGGGCGCGGCCTGCGGGGTGTTCAGCGGCGGCCTGAGCGGCGTGGCGTTTGCGCGCGATGCCTCGGGCGGCATGGGCCTGATGTCGCGTGTCACGCAAGGCTGCAAGCCGGTGTCAAGCACCTACACCATCACCGCCTGCGACGCCAACGTGGTCATCGAACTCGACGGCCAGCCGGCGCTGGAAGTGATGCTGGCCGACCTGGGCGTTTCGCTTGAGCAGCCGCGCGAGGCGCTGGCCAGGGTGCGCAACACGCTGGTCGGCCTGAGCCGCGATGCGGATTTCCCCAACGATGCGGTCCGCCAGCGCTCGGGCCAGTTTGGCGCCGACGTGCTGGTGCGACACCTGATCGGGCTGGACCCGGGGCGAAAGGGCATTGCCATTGCCGACGCGGCCAGCGTCGGCATGAAGCTGGCCTTTTGCGAACGCAATGCCCAGGCCGCGCGCGCTGACCTGGTGCGCATCTGCGCCGAAATCCGCGAGGAACTGGAGCCCGAGGAGCAGACGCTGGAAGTGGCCAGCGCCCTGAACCTGCCCGAGGCGCAATCCGCGCCGCACCCCGCCCGGCGCATTGCCGGCGCCATTTACGTCAGCTGCGCGGGACGCGGCGGGCCGCACTTCGGCGCGCCCAGCGCCGAGCTGCAGATCGTGCGGCACGCCCTGGGCGATGTGCCGCTGGTCGGTTTTTTTGCCGGCGGCGAGATCGCCCGCAACCACCTGTATGGCTACACCGGCGTGCTGACGGTGTTCACCTCGGCCGACTGAGCATTCAGCGCCGCAGCGCCACGAAGGCCCCGAATTCCCAGCTGCGCATCGCCAGCAGCAGGGTGTAGCCTTCGCGATCCTTGTCGCCAAGCTTCTGGTCGGCCTGGTGCTGCTGCGCAAAGTCCTGCGCCACGCGCTGCATGCGCTCCATGAAGGACGGCGCCAGGCCCCGGCTGATCGAGCCGTGCACCAGCAGCAGGCCCTCGCCGCTGCCGTCGAACCCACCGGAAAAATAGTCCAGCAGCGCGTTGTCCCGAAAGTAGTCCATCACCGGCCCGTGCGGCCGCCAGCGGAAGGTCTTGGCCAGCTTGAGCCGGTAGCGGTTCAGCGGCTTCAGCTCGATGATGCCGATGCGGTCGAGCTGCGCCAGGTAGCCTATGCATTCGGCCTGCGACAGGCGGTAGCTGCCGGTGACCTGCTCCAGCGTCCACTGCGACAGCACGCAGATGGCGACCAGCAGCAGTTTCTTGTCGGCCACCACGGCTTTTTCCTGCGCCTCGGTCAGCTGGGCCAGCAGCGGCTGCGAGTCAGCCACCTTGCGCGCCAGTTCGGCAAAATCCAGCTTGAGCGCGCGGCAGATCGCATCGATGCGCGACAGCGGCATGTCGCCTTTTGCCAGCATGCGCTTGACGCTGGACTCGGCCATGCCCAGCGCCAGCGCCAGGTCGGCATAGGTCATGCGGGCGGTTTTGAGTTCTTTTTTCATGAGGGCGACAAGGTCGGCGGTGGTGCTCATGGGTATCGATTATCAATACCATGGGCCTGAATTCAGGCGACCGTATGAAAATCAGGGGCTTCATGGCGCGCCTTGCGGGCACAGTCCGTGCTTCCCTTCACGCTTCAAAAAAGTTGCATCCATGACCTATTCACTACCCGATCCTTTGCCGCCGCCGCTCGTCCGCCGCCGCGAACGCAAGCTGCTGGGAGCTGCCCTGCTGATGGTTTTGCTCGCCGTGGCCGGCCCTGCCCTGATGCAGCCGGCCAGCTTTCATGACTTTGCCGACCAGCGGGCCTGGGGCGCAATCCCGCATGCGATGGATGTGCTGGGCAACCTGCCTTTTGCGGCATGGGGCATGGCCGGCTTGTGGGCGCTGGCGCGGGCCGTCCGGCAGCGCGCCGTCGATGGCGCATCGGTCGGGCTGGCCGGCTTGTTCTTTGCCGGGCTGGTGGTCACGGCCGGGGTTTCAGCTTTTTATCACTGGCAGCCCGACGACGCCGGACTGGTCTGGGACCGCATGGGCATGGCGCTGGCGGCGGCGGTACTGCTGCTGGGGCCGGTGACGGTTCAGGTCTGGGCCGCCTCGGGCAATCTGCTGCCGTGGGGCGTGCTGCAAATCGGCGGCATGGCGCTGATTTTGGGGCTGGCAGGGTTGCCGCCGGCGTGGCCTGCGCCCGGCCTGCGCATCCGCTGGGCGCTGGTGATCGCGCTGTACGCGCTGGCCAAGCTGCTGGAGCTGGCCGATCACGCGGTGTTTGACTTGACAGGCCAGTTCCTGTCCGGCCACAGCCTCAAGCATGTGGTGGCCAGCTTCGCGGCTTGGCCGGTCGTGCTGGCCGTCCTGGAGGCGGTCCGGATGTCACCGGAGCGCGGCAAAATCAGGGCAGAATCCGCAGCACCCTGCAACGCACGCGCAAGCCGCCCGGCGCCATCGCGCAGCAATCAAGCAACCAAACCCAGGAGTCAGGCATGAGTGTTGAACTGTCCACGCCGGCAAGCGCCGCCGCGATGCCCCCGCTGCCAGCCGATGCCCATCCCAACCAGTTCGCCCTCTTGCGCCAGCGCCGCTTCGCGCCGTTTTTCTGGACGCAGTTCTCGGGCGCGGCCAACGACAACCTGTTCAAGTTCGCCTTCACCGTGATGGTGACTTATCAGCTCAGCGTCGGCTGGCTGCCGCCGGCGCTGGCCGGGCTGGCGATTGGCGCGCTGTTCATCCTGCCGTTCTTGCTGTTCTCGGCGACCAGCGGGCAACTGACCGACAAGTTCGAGAAGACGCGCATCATCCGCTTCGTCAAGAACCTCGAAGTCGTCATCATGGGGATCGCCGCCGTGGGCTTTGTCAGCGGCAATATCAACGTCCAGGTGCCGGTGCTGCTGGGCTGCACCTTTCTGATGGGCCTGCATTCGACGCTGTTCGGCCCGGTCAAGTTCGCCTACCTGCCGCAGGCGCTCAGCGAGCGCGAACTGACCGGCGGCAACGGCATGGTCGAGATGGGCACGTTTGTCGCGATTTTGCTCGGCAACATCGTCGGCGGGCTGATGGTCGCGGTGCCCGGCGTCGGGCCGCAGTACGTGGCGGTGTCGTGCGTGGGGCTGGCGCTAGTCGGCCGGGCGGTGGCGCAGTTCATTCCGAAGGCGCCGGCGACCGATCCGGGCCTGCGCATCAACTGGAACCCGGTTTCCGAAACCTGGCGCAACCTGAAACTGGCCAAGACCAACCTGGTCGTGTTCCGCTCGATGCTGGGCATCAGCTGGATGTGGTTCTTCGGCGCGGTGTTCCTGAGCCAGTTCCCGAGCTTTGCCAAGGAAGTGCTGCATGGCGATGAGCATGTCGCGTCGCTGCTGCTGGTGGTGTTTTCGATTGGCATCGCCACTGGCTCGCTGCTGTGCGAGGTGCTGAGCCGCCGCCATGTGGAGATCGGCCTGGTGCCGCTGGGGGCGATTGGCATGAGCGTGTTCGCGATTGACCTTTATTTCGCCTCGCGCGGCCTGCCGCCTTCAGCCCTCATGGGCGTGGGCAGTTTCATGGGCCAGCCGGCGCACTGGCGCGTGATCGCCGACCTGGCGCTGCTGAGCCTGTTTGCCGGCCTGTACAGCGTGCCGATGTATGCGCTGATCCAGTTGCGCAGCCAGCCGACGCACCGCGCGCGCATCATCGCCGCCAACAACATCCTCAATGCGCTGTTCATGATCGTCAGCGCCGTGCTGGCTGGCGCGCTGCTCAAGGCGAATTTCAGCATTCCGCAGATTTTCCTGTTCGTTGGCCTGGCCAATGCGGTGGTGGCGTTCTACATCTTCCTGCTGGTGCCCGAGTATTTGCTGCGCTTCGTGGCGCTGCTGCTGTCGCGCTGCATCTACCGTTTCAAGATCACGGGCGACGAGAACATCCCGGCGCAGGGCGCGGCGGTGCTGACCTGCAACCATGTCAGCTTCATCGACCCGGTGCTGCTGATGGCGGCGAGTTCGCGGCCGATCTACTTTTTGATGGACCACCGGATTTTCAAGATGCCGGTGCTGGGCTGGCTGTTCCGCTTGGCCAAGGCGATTCCGGTGGCGCCGCGCGCCGAAGACCCGGCGGCCTACGAAGCGGCCTTTGAAGCCGCCGCGAAAGTGCTGCGCGAGGGCGACCTGCTGGCGATCTTTCCCGAAGGCGGCATCACCCAGGACGGCGAACTCCAGCCGTTCAAGGGCGGCGTCATGAAGATCCTCGACAACGCCCAGCGCGACGGTTTGCAGGTGCCAGTGGTTCCGATGGCGCTGACCAACCTGTGGGGTTCCTTCTTCAGCCGGGCGGAACTGGTGAACGGCCAGCGCGTGGCCATGGTGCGGCCGTTCCGGCGCGGCGTGTTCAGCCGGGTGGGGCTGAACGTGGGCAAGGCCATGGCGCAGGCCGACGTGCAGCCCCAGGTATTGCAGGCGCGGGTAGCGGCATTGATGAAGACGTGAAGTATCGTCAAAAGATACCCGTGAGCCATTTTGCGGTGACTGCTGGGTTATCGGCTTATTTTTCGGCAGCGCTGGGGCATATTGGAGGCTGGCTTCACCCGGAGCCGTCTGTCCACTCCGTTCATCATGACAAGGAAAAATCATGTTCACCTCACCCGATGCGGCCAGCCGCACGCCGCTGGCACCGCCCGACAGCTTTCAGCTGACGCCACCCGAGGTGATGCGTCCGCTCAGTGACGAGGTGGCCAGGACAGCCGTGCCCCTGCCGGCGCAGACCCGCGCCGCCGTCGAAGACCAGGTGCTGCGTTTCATGGACGGCCTGATGTCCGAAGACCTGCAAAGCGAAGCCTTCAAGGCCAGGCTGGACAGCGCCTTTGCCTTGGGGCGCGAAGAGATTTCGATGGCTTCGAGCCTGATGCAGGGGCGCTTCATGCAGCGCAATTTTGTCGGTCTGGAAGACAGCTCGGCCTTCAAGGCAGTCCAGGAAATGCGCGGCCATCTGGATGCGCTCAATCCGGGCAAGGAAGGCGATTTGCTGCAGCCGCAAAAACTGCTCGGCATCATTCCCTACGGCAACAAGCTGCAAGGCTACTTTCGCAAGTTTCAAAACGCTGGCGAGCAGATGCAGAAAAGCATGCAAAAGCTCTACGCCGCCCGCGACGACATGCAGCGCGATGTCGTCGAAATCGAGGCCACGCGCGGAAAAATGTGGGATGGCATGCAAAAGCTGGCGGCGGCGGTGCAGTTTGCCGAAAGCCTGGACCGCCAGCTTGCCGCCAAGGTGGACGGCCTCAAGGCGACGGACCCCGAGCGGGCCAAGGCGCTGGAGCAGGAAGTGCTGTTTTACGTGCGCCAGAACCTGCTGGACATCCTGACGCAACAATCGGTCTGCACCAACGGCTACCTGGCGCTCGATGTGCTGAAAAAGACCGGGCGCGAGATGATGAACGGCTGCTCGCGCGTGGCGACGACGGGTATGAGCGCGCTGGCCGTGGCGCAGACCGTGGCGCGCGCCACCGGCAACCAGGTCAAGGTGATGGAGATGCTGACCGGCGTGAACAGCACGATTGAAAACCTGATTGCCGAAACCGGTCGCCAGCTCAACACGCATGTCGAGAAAACCACCCAGTTCGCCAGCAATCCGCTGATCGGCATCGAGAAAATGAAGGAAATGTTCGACCAGACCTTCAAGGCCATGGATGCGATGGACACCTTTCGCAGCAAGATGGTCGAGGTGATGGGCCAGAACAACACCATTCTTCAGGAGCAGCTGGCACGCGCCGACCAGTACATCGACCGGGTGCGCCAGCAAAAAGCGCGCGAAGTCACGCAGCGCACCCTCAGCGGGCCGGTCGCCCTCTGAGCCAGGATTTTTTAACGCAAGGGAAATTTAAAAATGACAACTCAATATGTGATGCAGCGCGATACCGGCGGCTGGCGCATTCAGGTCTGGACTTCGTTCACGCTGGCGGTGCTGGCCAGCGGCACGGGCGTGATGCAGCTGCCCAGCCAGGAGCTGGACCGGGCTTTTCTGGCCATCGGGTTTTTCTTTTGCCTGTTCGCTGCCTTTGCGGCGGCCAAGACCGTGCGCGACAACCGCGACGGGCGCGTCGATACCAATGGCTGGATCATCACCGTCTGGGTTTCCTTTGCGGCGGCGGTGTGCCTCACGGCGTGGGGCTTGTGGCGCATGAACATCGGGGACTGGCAAAAGGGCTACATGGTCGTGAGCTGGATGTTCCTGGTCAGCAGCACCTTCACGCTGGCCAAAACGATCCGCGACCGCTATGAAGCCGATCTAATGACGCGCAGCAACGAGCCCGCGCCCGAAACGCGGCCCGTCTGAGCGCTTGTTGAAACCTGGCTCAGCTGCGCGTCGCCTTGGATTGCAAAAAGCGCTGCTGGCGCAGCAGGGCCTCGACCGCGCTGCCATGCAGGCGCTGCTCGCGCTGTTCCAGCTCGGACTGCAGCAGCGCCAGCTGGCCCTGCAGGAGGTCGTTGGCGGACTTGCCTTCGCCGGCGCCTGGCACGGGGCGCTGCGCGGCGGGCACCTGCAGGTACGCGCTGAGCGTGTCGGGAATGTAGCGCCGGATGGATTCGATCACGTACATGCGGTCGTCCAGCGTGAAGCCGTCATCGGCTTGCACACCATTGAGCGCCAGCGCCATCCGCACCGCAGCGGCCTTGAGCGATACCAGCGCGGCCAGCATCGGTCCGGTCACGATGGCGGCGGTGGCTTCAAAGGCCTCGTCAATCCGGCGCAGTGCTTCGGTATCGAACGGCGGCGGGCCGGCGGGCATCGGCATCGTTTCGCTGGCCGCGCGCTGGCTTCGGTGCTGCCACAGCCAACTGGCGCCACCGAGCGCCGCCAGCGCTGCGGCAAGTGCCAGCCCGGTGCCTGTACGGATCAGGACCAAGGCGCTTGCTGCCGCCACGGCGCAAACCGTTGCGGCAATCACGCCCGGATGAAGTTTGTCGTGCCGGCGCGGCGCGTCCGAGGTGCGGCGCGCCAGCAGCTCGCTGATGGACGGACCGAGCAACTGGCGCTGCCTGGCCTTTTGCGCGCGTGCCTTGAGCGAAGCATGCACGGGAGGCGGCTTGGAGACTTCCCGTGGCGCGGTACGCTGGTTGACGGGCGCGCTGGCATAAGCGCGTCGGGAATCATTTTTGGGCTCGGGCATGGCGTTGGTTTGGTTCGGTGCGAAGGAGTGAATTGTCAATCACCCCGGCCTAAAGGCCGGAGCTTGAAGCCGCAAGGCAACGAGCTAGGTTGAAGCAGGGAAAGCGGTATCCAGCCCGCTACGTTAGTAATAGGTCGTTCAGACGCACCAGCGAATGCTTCCTCAGTTCGCTGCTCTTGCCAAGGCTTTAATCATGCAGACCAAAGGTAAAGGGTCGAAGGTTTTAGTCGCTGCCCTTAAAAGCAGGAGCCGGTTGCTGACATTCCCGAGGGGACATGCGCCGCAAAGCGTGGGTCACCAGGCCCTTACGGGCAGAGCCGCAAGGCCCAGCAGGTGGAAAGCCTGCACCTTATTTACGGGTGGCAAAAACGGACGCGACAGGTACGCCACCACAACAGGGGATGCTTCGCATCCCGGTGGCAGCAAGAAGAAGGAACGCCCATGAGCTGTTTTAATTTGCTATTAAAAAAGTAGCTGCTTGCGCATATCTGGTATGCGCAAATGGCCTATTTGACCTTGAATTTTCCTGAAACGACACAGCCGGATGCCTTTCCGGCCAACAACGGAGTTCCCATGAGCAAATCCCTGCGATTGACCGAAAAATGGATGCAGCGCGGCCTGTGGCTGGTGGCGCTGGTGTTCGCCAGTTTCCTGATCGGCCTGGGCGGAACGCTGGTCGGCGACCTGCCCAAGGTGGAGCGGCAGCTCACGCTCGACGATTTCATGGACCGTGCCGCCAGCACGGCGCTGCGCAGCAGCATCAAGACCACCGAAGCCGCCGAGCGTGACGCCGACGCCGCGCTGGAGCAGGCCCAACTCAAGCGCCGCGTGACGCAGGCCGACTCCGCGGCGGCGCGCGAGACCTTCAACAACTGGCTGTCCACCCGCCGCGCCACGCAGCTGTCCGAGCAAGACCCCGAGCTGGTGGCCAGAACCCGGGCGCTCGATGGCCTGAAGGACAAGGAGCGCGCCGCCGGCATGGCGGTCGAGTCCCAGCAGCAGGCCGCGCTCGATGCGCGGCAGAGCAGCGTTCGCGAGCGCCGCAAGCTGGCGGAAATGGAGCAGGCAGCGCAGCAGTCGCTGAATGCCGAATACCGCCGCATCGAACTGCGGGTATTTTTGTACCGCCTGGCGCTGACCCTGCCGCTGCTGGTGGCTGCCGGCTGGCTGTTCGCGAAAAAGCGCAAAAGCACCTGGTGGCCGTTCGTCTGGGGCTTCATCCTATTTGCGCTGTTCGCCTTTTTCGTCGAACTCGTGCCTTATTTGCCGAGCTACGGCGGCTATGTGCGCTACATCGTCGGCATTGTGGTGACGGTGCTGGTCGGCAGGCAGGCCATCCTGGCGCTGAACCGCTATCTCGAAAAGCAAAAGCTCGCCGAGCAGCTGCCCGACGCCCAGCGCCGCGAGGAACTGAGCTACGACACCGCGCTGACGCGCTTGTCCAAAGGCGTTTGTCCGGGCTGCGAGCGGCCGGTGGACCTGAAAAACCCGGAGATCGACTTTTGCCCGCACTGCGGCATCGGCCTGTTTGACCATTGTCCGGCCTGCAGCACCCGCAAGAGCGCGTTTGCCAAGTTCTGCCATGCCTGCGGGACGACCGGCAAGCGGGAGCACTTGCCGGCCCTGCCGCTGGCCGGCCAGGCCTGAACCTGCGCGGGTAGGCTGGCGGCTGTAAAGTATCAATAAACGATGCTTTTGGTACTGAGGTTTAGCTATGTATCTTTTTTAGAGTGCCTTCCGGGTGGGCGCGGGTAAACTGCCCGCACAAGCATTTGCTTGGCAATTGGGTTGAACTATGAAGTCTTCTGCGTCAATTTTCCCGGGCTTGCGCCTGGTGCGTCGTCTGGCCTTGATGGGCGCCGTGCTCGGTGCGACCGCACTGGCAGGATGCTATGTGGTGCCAGTCAACCAGGCGTACCCTTCTGCCCCGGCATCAACGGTTCAAATCGCGCCGCCACCTTCGAGCGTGACCTTCACGGCACGGCTGTACCCGGCGAATGACGCCGCGTCGGCCTACGGCATGGTGAGCGCGGTGGTGACCAATGACCTGCATGGGCGCGGCATCTTCACCACCAACATCAACGGCGAAAGCTTCAGCGGCGAGGCCACGCGCGTCGCCGGCTCGTCATCGCGCGAAGGCATTGCCAATGGCGCGGGCAGCCGGGGCAGCTACATCAATTGCCGCTACCAGATGAACTCGGCCACGCTGGGCACCGGCCAGTGCAAGCTGTCAAACGGCGCGAACTTCACCATGCATGTGGGTAGCTGAGCCCGCGAAACGGGCATTTTTTGACGCTCAGGGCGCCAGCGGCTCGACCAGGTATTCCTTGGCGTACCAGTAAGTCTCGGGCGTCTTCAGGGCGGCCATGAAACCGTCGTTTTCATCCTGGCGCGAGCGCAAGTCCCAGCGTTCGTCAATGATCCGGCACCGGGTGCAGGGCGCCTGCCCGATGCGCCGCTGCACCAGCACGTAGCGGCTGGTCTTGAACAGGCCCTCCACATCGGCGTAATCGACCGGCTGGGCGGCAAAATAGTCCACGATTTTCGCGCCCGGAATGATGAATTCGTAGCGCTCGAAGTGGCCGTTGAAATTGCTCGGAACCTGCACCTTCTGGCCCTTGAGAAGGGCATTGGTTTCGGGGCGGAAACGGCCGAGTTCGCCGTTGAACGGGTTCGTGACCCAGGCCAGCGCAAACAGCACGCTGAACCCGGCCAGCGCGGTGACTGGCCGGCTCCAGGCCTTTTTGAAGATGCCGATGAGGCAGGCCAGCGCCGAGGCCGCCACGAACAGCCAGAACAGCGGCGAGAAAACCCAGGGGTTGTGCGTGGCCCGCACGGCGCCATAGCCGATCAGGCCCATGGCCAGCAGGCCGACCATGCAGACCGCCAGCGTCAGGCTGAACCAGATGCGGCCAATCCGGTGCCAGTACAGCGCCATCACCACGGCCAGCGCCGGCATGGCCGGAATCAGGTAGCGCGTCGAGCGCTGGGTCGGCAGCATGAACACCAGCGCCAGCGCCAGCAGCCAGAGCCACATGATTTTTTCGGCGTCGCTGATGGTTTGCGCCGTGCCCTGGCGCTGCCGCCAGCTGCGCCAGGCCGCCACGAAGCAACCGACCGAGAGCGGCAGCAGGAACAGGGCATTGGAGAAGTAGCCCGTCAAAATCGTCAGGATGCCGCTGCTGCCGCTGAAGGCGGTCTGGAAATAACCCTTGGAGGAGTTCATCTTGCCGGCGTTTTCGCCGACGACAAATTCACGCCAGACCTCGCCCGGCAGTGGGTCGATGGCGAACCACAGGCCGAAAACCGCCAGTCCGAGGGCGCAGATGGCCAGAACCTTGACGCCGTCCGCCACGATGCCGGGCCGGGCAATCTTCCAGGGCGCCAGCCGGGCGCCCACCGCCTGGTAGCACAGCGCCAGCGCGAAGCCGACCGGCGCCACCATGACGAACGATTTGTACAGGCAGCCGATGCCGATGGCCAGGCCGGCGATCAGCGGGAATTTCCAGCTGGACGCCAGCAGCTTGGCCGGCGACCAGGCGATGGCAAAGAACACGCCGAACAGCCAGAAGGTTTCGGCGGCGCTGGTCAGGTAAGGGCGGCCGTAGCGGTAGGTCGTGAAAAACGACAGGTAAACCAGGACAGCGATGGCGCCCATGGCCATCGCGTGGTGGTTTCGTTGCGCAGCCGTGGTGGCATTGCCGGAAGTTGCGCCTGCATCGCCGCGAACCGTCTTCCAGGTCAGCAGGCCCACCATCAGCGCAATGCCCCAGGTGTAGGCCACGCTGGGCAGGCGCAGCCGCAAGAGCGTCCAGTGCTCGCCCCAGCCGCCGGCCACCATGGCCTGCCAGAACAGCAGCGGCGGCTTGGTGTTGCGCATGAAGTCCCAGGCGCTCTGCAGCGGCAGCCAGTGGCCGCTGGCGGCGGTCAGCCGGGCGATGTTGGCATAGACCAGCTCGTCGCCATTGCGCGGAATGTGGTCGCCGCCCAGGCCGAACAGGTAGCCCAGCGCCACGGCAATGGCCAGGCCTATCCAGACCAGGTGATGCGGAAGGCGGGCGGCTTGCGTTTTTTCGGGGCTGGACATGGGGCGAGGGCTTGGATGGTTAATGCGGCGCTTTCGGGCGATGGCGGCGAAACGTCAGTTTATCGTTGGCCACGAAATTGACCACGCTGGCCAGCACGATGGCGATCAGGTTGGCGACGATGTAGTGCAGGTAGCCGGCCAGCCATTTGGTCAGCAGCGACTGGATGACGATGGACAGCGCGGCCGCCATCACATACTTGACGAACAGCCGCAGCGCCGGCTGGGGCGTGTTGCGCGTGCGGTCGCGCCAGGTCAGGCGACGGTTCCAGTAGAAATTGCTGATGGTCGCCACGGTGATGGCTAGCGCAATCGAGTAGTTCAGCCGCGTGTGAAAGTCGGCAATGCCGCGCAAGAGATGCTCCTGCGCCAGGTACAGCACCACGATGTTGATCACCGTGCCGCTGCCGCCGACCAGGCCGAACTTGATGAAGCGCCAGCGCATCATGGGCTGAAAACGCGGTGGCAAGAGGTGGACCAGGGCCTCCGCGAAGGTTCTAAGTCTTGACATCAGGCGGTGGTGTCCGGGGGCGCCGCCAGGCATTCCCGCGCCTTGGCCAGCACGGCGGCGGGTTCGATGACTTTCAGGCACTGGTTGTCGCCGTCGCAAAAGGACGTGCGGTGGTTGTAGGCCGTCAGGCAGGGCGAGCACGGCCACTGGCTGTAGAACGAATAGCAATGCGGCGTCAGCGGCGCATACAGGCCGGGCGTCTCGGGGCCGAACAGCATCAGCGTCCAGATCGGCGTGAGCGCGGCGAACTGGCCGGGTCCGCCGTCGTTGGTGACCAGCAGGCGCGCCACATGGAACAGCGCCAGCAGCTCGGAAATCGAGCGCGTGTAGCCGGTCAGGTCAATCACCGGGCTGGCTGGCGCGCTGGCCTGCACATTGGCCACCAGCTGCCGCGCCAGCGCCTGGTCGTCCTTCAGGCCAATCACCGCCACCGCGCAGCCGTCGGCCACCAGGCCTTCGCACAGCGCGGTGTAGGACGCCAGCGGCCAGGCGCGAATCGGCAGGATGCCGCCGCCCGGATAGACCAGCACCAGCGGCCTGCCGCCAATCGCCGGGAAATCCTGCGCCAGTCGCGCCTCGATGCCCTGGATCAGCGCGCCATCGAGTTGCACATGCGGCGGCGGCTTGGGGATGCCCAGCACCGGCAGTTTGGAGGTCGGCACGGCGGTCGAGTCAATCGCCCGCGCCAGCGTCAAAAACTGCGCGCTGATGTGATGGTAGGGGTTGTAGGGCACCGGCCGGTTGATGTGCGAGCCCCGGTACAGGCCTTCCTGCGTGTGGCGATGAAAGCCGACCCGCACGCGGGCGCCGCTGGCATACGACAGCAGGCTGCTGATGCGCGAGAACAGTTCGCAGTCAATCGCCACATCGACGTGGGCGCGGCGCAGCGCCCGGATGGCCGTCCACAGGCTGGACAGCAGCGAGGCCAGCGAGCGGTCATCGACCGTGTGTACGTTGGCCGGGTCCATGACCTGCATCAGGTCGAGGATTTCGCGGTTCTTGCGAAACAGCAGCGCGTGCAGCGGCGCATCCGGGTAGCGCCGCTTGAGCCGCGCGAACATGTCGTTGGCCAGCACCAGGCTGCCCATTTCCGACAGCAGGATCACCACGATGGCACGCGGCGGCGCCGGCTTGCGTGGGGCCGGACTGAGGCGGCGCATCAGCGCATCGACGCCGGACACCGCCGCGCACAGCGGAATGCCCATCCAGCGGTCCAGCCAGCGTTGCAGGTCGATGTTCACGCGTCAGACTCCGCGCTGGCGGTCGGCCTTGAACTGCGCTACGAACGCGCCGAAGCGCCCGGCGTCCAGCGCGTCGCGCACTTCCTGCATCAGGTTCAGGTAGTAGTGCAGGTTGTGGATGCTGCTGAGCATGGGGCCGAGCATTTCGCCGCAGCGGTCCAGGTGGTGCATGTAGGCGCGGCTGAAGTTGCGGCAGGTGTAGCAGGTGCAAGTCGCGTCCACCGGCGCTTCCTCGCTCTTGTAGCGCGCGTTGCGGATTTTCAGGTCGCCGAAGCGGGTGAACATATGGCCGTTGCGCGCATTGCGCGTCGGCATCACGCAGTCGAACATGTCCACGCCCGAGGCCACGCCTTCGACCAGGTCTTCGGGCGTGCCCACGCCCATCAGGTAGCGCGGCTTGTGCGCCGGCAGGCGGTGCGGCGTGTGCGCCATGATGCGCAGCATTTCTTCCTTGGGCTCGCCGACGCTGACGCCGCCGACGGCGTAACCCGGAAAATCCATCTCGACCAGTGCGTCGAGCGACTCCTGGCGCAGGTTCTCGAACATGCCGCCCTGCACGATGCCGAACAGCGCGTTCGGGTTCTCCAGCTTGTCGAACTCGTCTTCGCAGCGCTTGGCCCAGCGCCGGCTTAGCTCCATCGAGCTGCGCGCCTCGCCTTCGGTGGTGATGTGGCCCTTGGTGTCATAGGGCGTGCATTCGTCGAACTGCATGACGATGTCGCTGTTGAGCAGCGTCTGGATCTGCATCGAGATTTCGGGCGTCAAAAACAGCTTGTCGCCGTTGACCGGCGAGGAAAACTTCACGCCTTCTTCCGAAATCTTGCGCATCTCGCCCAGCGACCAGACCTGGAAGCCGCCGCTGTCGGTGAGGATGGGCTTGTGCCAGCTCTCGAACTTGTGCAGCCCGCCGAACTGCGCAATCACATCCAGCCCGGGCCGCATCCAGAGGTGAAAGGTGTTGCCCAGGATGATCTGCGCGTTCATGTCATGCAGCGACTGCGGCGTCACGCCCTTGACGGTGCCGTAGGTGCCCACCGGCATGAAGATCGGGGTCTGCACCACGCCGTGGTTCAGGGTCAATTGGCCGCGCCGGGCGTAGGAGCCGAGGTAGGCGCCTTCGCTGTCAACGGTCGCCGGGTCGGTTTTCAGGACTTCGAATTCAAGCATTTTTGGATTGTCGCAGGTGTATTTAGAGGGCCGGCGGGGCTTGGCGCGCCAGCAGCATGGCGTCGCCATAGCTGAAAAAGCGGTAGCGCGCCTCAATCGCATGCCGGTACAGCGCCATGATGTGTTCGTAGCCAGAGAAGGCGCTGACCAGCATCATCAAGGTGCTCTTGGGCAGATGGAAGTTGGTCAGCAGCACATCGACCACCTTGAATTCATAGCCCGGCGTGATGAAGATGTTGGTGTCGCAGCAAGCCGGGCCGAACTGGGCGGCTGACTCCAGCGCCCGCACCGTCGTCGTGCCCACGGCCACCACGCGCCCGCCGCGCGCCTTGCACGCGGCAATCGCTTCGTGCGTGGTTTGTGGCACGTCAAAGCGCTCGAAGTGCATGTGGTGCTCGGCGATGGTTTCGGTCTTGACCGGCTGGAAGGTGCCCGCGCCGACATGCAGCGTGACGCTGGCGCGCGCAATGCCGCGCGCTTCGAGCCTTGCCAGCATGGCTTCGTTGAAATGCAGCGCGGCCGTCGGCGCGGCCACGGCGCCGGGGTTTTTGGCGAACACCGTCTGGTAGCGCTGCTCGTCCTCTAGCGAGTCGGTGTGCGTGATGTAGGGCGGCAGGGGAACGTGGCCAAATTCGGCCATTAGCGCATACGGGTCGCTGCTGAGCCGGAAGCGGTACAGCGGTCCGTGCGCTTCGGGCCAGCGGCCCAGCAGCGTCGCGGTGAAGCCGCCATCCATCCGCAGCACCGCGCCGGGCAGCGGTTTTTTGCTGACCTTCATGTGCGCGGCGACTTCATGGCCGGCGTCGGCGTGCGGCGAGAGCACGCGCTCGATCAGCAGTTCAAGCCTGCCGCCGCTGGCCTTGTGGCCGAACAGCCGCGCCTTGACCACTTTCGTGTCGTTGAACACCAGCAGGTCGCCGGGCAGCAGCAAATCGGGCAAATCGGCAAAGCGGCGATCGGTCATCGCGCCACCCCGGCCGTCGAGCAGGCGCGAGGCGCTGCGCTCGGCTGCGGGATGCTGGGCGATTAATTCGTCGGGGAGTGTGAAATCAAAGTCACTGAGGCTGAAAGTCGTCTTCATAGGAGGGCACAATTGTCCCATGATGCTTCCGGCTGCTTCCGCCCTTGACCCGGCGCCGAAAACCGCCCTGCCCATGGCCGGCGCGGCGGACAAGCCTGCCGCCAAAGCGCCGGCCAAGTCCCCGGCGCAAAAAGCCATGGAAAAGCTCGGCCTCAGGCGCGACATCGACCTGGCCCTGCACCTGCCCCTGCGCTACGAGGACGAAACCCGCATCGTGCGACTGGCCGACGCGCGCGATGGCGAGGTGGTGCAGTTTGAAGGCGAGGTGACGCACAGCGAAATCCTGATCCGCTCGCGTCGCCAACTGCTGGTCACGGTCGATGACGGCAGCGACACCTGCGTGCTGCGCTTCCTCAATTTCTACCCCTCGCACCAGAAAACCCTGAGCGTGGGCGCCTGGGTGCGGGTGCGCGGCGAGTTGCGCGGCGGCTTTCTGGGCCGCGAGATGGTCCATCCGCACTTCAAGCTGGCCGGCGGCGAGTTGCCGGGCGCGCTGACGCCGGTGTATCCGACCTCGGCCGGATTGCCGCAGGTCTATCTGCGCAAGGCGGTGCTCAGCGGCCTGGCGCGGGCCGACCTCAGCGAGACGATTCCCGCCCCATTTTTAAGCAAAAACATGCCTTTGCGCTTGTCCAGCCTGCGTGAGGCGCTACAGTTTTTGCACCACCCGACGCCTGATGCGGCGCTGCAGACGCTTGAAGACCGCAGCCACCCGGCCTGGCAGCGCCTGAAGGCCGAGGAGTTGCTGGCGCAGCAAATCTCGCAACTGCAATCGCGCCGCGTGCGCGCCGCCATGCGCGCGCCGGCCTTGAATGGCCTGGCGATGCGCGGCACGCACTGCACGCTGCAGGAGCAACTGCTGGAGCGCCTGCCGTTTCGCCTGACCGGCGCGCAGCAGCGGGTCAGCCTTGAGATCGAGGCCGATCTGAAAAAAGCAGTGCCCATGCACCGCCTGCTGCAGGGCGACGTGGGCGCGGGCAAGACCGTCGTGGCGGCATTGGCGGCGGCCCGCTGCATCGACGCCGGCTGGCAATGCGCGCTGATGGCGCCGACCGAAATCCTGGCTGAGCAGCATTTCAGCAAGCTCATCAGCTGGCTCGAACCCCTGGGCATCAAGACCGCCCGGCTCACCGGCAGCCAGAAACCCAAGGAGCGCCGCGAGATGCTGGCGCTGATCGAAAGCGGCGCGGCCGGGCTGGTCATCGGCACGCACGCGGTGATCCAGTCCAAGGTGAAGTTCAAGAACCTGGCGCTGGCCATCATCGACGAGCAGCACCGCTTCGGCGTCGCCCAGCGTCTCGCGCTGCGCAGCAAGATGACGCACGAGGGCCAGGAGCCGCACCTCTTGATGATGACCGCCACGCCGATCCCGCGCACGCTGGCCATGAGCTATTACGCCGACCTGGATGTGTCCACGCTCGACGAACTGCCGCCCGGCCGCACGCCCATCGTCACCAGGCTGGTGAACGATGCGCGGCGCGACGAGGTCATCGCCCGCATCCAGGCGCAGATTGCCCAGGGCCGGCAGATTTACTGGGTCTGCCCGCTGATCGAGGAAAGCGAGTCGATTGATCTGGTCAACGCCACCCAGACGCACCAGGCGCTGAGCGAAGCGCTGCCCGGCGTGCTGGTCGGCCTGCTGCACTCGCGCATGCCGGTGGCCGAGAAAAAGGCCGTGATGAGTCTGTTCACCGAGGGTGTGATGGCGGTGCTGGTCAGCACCACCGTGATCGAGGTCGGCGTCGATGTGCCCAATGCGTCGCTGATGGTGATCGAGCATGCCGAGCGCTTTGGCCTGTCGCAGCTGCACCAGCTGCGCGGGCGCGTCGGTCGCGGCGCGGCGGCGTCGGCCTGCGTGCTGCTGTATTCGACCGGCGACGCGCCCCGGCTGGGCGAGGTGGCGCGGGCGCGGCTCAAGGCGATGGTCGAGACGAATGACGGTTTTGAAATTGCCCGGCGCGATCTGGACATTCGCGGGCCGGGCGAATTTTTAGGCGCGCGCCAGTCGGGGGCGGCGATGCTGCGCTTTGCTGATTTGCAGACCGACACTGGATTGCTGGCCTGGGCAAGGGAGGTGGCGCCGGTGATGCTGGACCAGTATCCCGATCTGGCGCATCGGCATGTGCTGCGCTGGCTGGGGGGGAAGGCTGAGTTTTTGAAGGCTTGATGTGTGTGCAGTTAACGGCTATCCCTACGGACATTGGACTGCCAGTGCTTGCATGTGTTCACCGCCGGACAGGCACGCCGCCTTTGCGGGTCATCCCTGCATTCACGCGCACGATGTCGGGAAAATCAACCCGGCCATCGTCAAGCATGCGGCACAAGCCCAGCTCCTGCAGCGCAAGGAGAATAGAGCCTGGCTCAGTCTCAGAAATTTTTTCAGGCAACGGAACTGATGAACTTGTGCTTAGGAGGGTATCCAGCGTCTTGGCTTTTCGCCACCGGCTGACAACATCTTGCCGTCTTGAAGGCAGTGCAAGTCCTTTAAGGGGTTCAAAAATGTCTTTGATCCAGGGTAAGTTTTCTTCCAGTTCATGGCGCCTGATTTCTGAAGCGCTGGATACTCCCTCTTTGATGGATGATGTATGAAGAGCGTATTCAGGTCCGACAAATTTTCGTTTTCGGGAATCGATAGCGGCAGAGCGCAGGGCAACCAAAAAACTGCGAGGACTGGTGTAGCCATGCGCATCACTTAAGTGATTTGGCAGCCAGGTCCATGTGTTTCCACCAGTTTTACCGCCCATCGTTTTTCCTGCAATCTTGTGAAAGAGTGCTTGCTGCCTAGACTCATCGTGTTTGATTTCTTCGCTTAGAAAAAATAATGTTCCATCACTGGGCGACCACTTGAATAGACCAAAATCTTCACAAAACCGCCGAAATGATGCGCTGGCCGTTATGTCGCTAGAGTTTGCCAAGTATTGCCACATCAGGCCATACAAATCAATGGCATCCCATTTCAATTTTACGGCGAGTGACACCAATTTAGACGCATCTGGAAAACGTCTAACTTCTGGATCATCCAGTAAGTCAGGGCGAATAAAAGCTTTGGTGCGTAAGTTTGTATATTTTGAAAAATCTAGCTGTGTTTGTAAGAGGCCGCGCATTAAAACGATGGTGGACTTCCATGTATTAGCCAGACGGTCTAATCCGTCAAATGCGATTAACAAGATTTTTCCTTCATCAACCAATGCGGCATTTTTGTCGCGTAGCTGCTTGGCAACTGCTCCGGATTGCGTATTTACCCAATTAATTTTGTCAGGCCATGCATCCAATTCTGGTGGAATGATGGCAGGTAAGAATGCTTGGACGATGACGGTGTGCCAAATGTCTGATGGCTCAGTCCCTGATTGAATCAGGGTCGCAAGCTCTCTGGGGTCAGGGTAATTCCCTGTCGCACTGGGATCAAAGCCCGTTATTACCTCGCAGGACAGCAAGGAGGGCAAGCCAAAAACATGACCAATGAGGTCTCGTCGCCTGCGGTCAACCAAACTTTTAAGCCAGAAACTTTTGCCGGCGCCGCGATCCCCAACAACCAATGGGCGGTCCAAGGCGATAGCCTTATAGTGGCCTGATGGCATATAAATATGTCCCAACTCAAGCGTGGTTTCTGCATGGGCTACTTCAGGCAGAGCGATTTCAAAAAGATTTCGTATCTCTGAAGGGTTCATGCCGCTGTCTCCTGTTGCAAATCGCTGTCTATGCGGGAAAACAGTTCGTGAAAAGCCTGTTTGGCATTGTCAGCATCAAGCTGGAGTGTGTGTTTAAGAGGCGCGAAACTTCCATATACCCGGTCGTGCCAGATGCAAATCGGGCGATGGGGGGCATCCTCTTGAAATGGGCCAAAGCTGAACAAATCGGCAGAAGGCTCTTCATTAGATTCCCGGTCGTAGAGCGGGATAAACGCATCAAAAGCGTGTTCTCCGAAAAAATCCCGAAAGGCTTTTTTGTCTTCTGCTGCAGGCGTCAGGGCCGATACCAGCCGTAAGGATTCCCTTACTCTCCTGATCGTCTCGGGCTTAATCGCCCAGTGCGAAAAAAGAGCCTTGTAACCTGCCCAGGTTTGCTCGCTGTCCGATGCAAAAAGATAAGAAAAAGCATTCAGCCGGGTCAGCGCCACGGCAGAAATGTGATGAATACCGGCCCGGCTGTCCAGCAGCACCACATCGGGCTTGACCTGCTCTTCCAGTTGGGTGATGGCTCGGGCCAGCCTGTCGCCAAAGACTTCGGGGATGCCTTCGCGGTTGGGTAGATCGGCATAAACCCGCGACAGCTTGCTCACATAATCTTGCGCATACAAGCCGCCCGCTGCGGGAACTACAAAAATTTCGCCCCGGCCAGCGACGTTAATGGGGCTGGGCTGAATCATGGCGCGCACCAGTTCGGCGTCTGCCTGGCCTACGGCATCTTCCACAAACCAGTCGGTCAAACCAAAGTCGGGCCAGCCGGGCAGGGCAGTGTCGCCTTCTTCGCTAAGGTCTTGGCGCACTGGCAATAGCATGTTGCCCAGGCCGGGGGATTCCAGGTCCAGGTCAATGACCAGAACCTTTTTGCCTTGTCGGGCCAGATGCCAAGCGGCCATTGACAGGGCGGTGGAGCGTCCAACGCCGCCTTTCAAACCATAAAAAACAAACCGGGGTGGGTGGTTTTTGGGTGCATTTGGCGGGTACAGCCACTCGCGACCCGTTATCAGTCGGTCTAAAACTCTCCAGTTTTCGGGTAGTCCGTCGCAGTGATAAGCATCCGGGGCATTGAAAAAAGAATCAAAGCCTTGATCTCGTCCGAGCCGAATTAGGAACTGCCCGCCAGCCTTGTAAGACCCGAGCAACTCGGTCATTTCGTCTTCATGGGCGGCGTGCCAAGAGACTGATTCCATGCTGCTTTCAGCAATCAGGCGTATTTGCCCGCGCAGGTCTCGCACGATGACTAGATCACCTTGCGGGAGTAAGTCGGTGTGGGTTGTGAGCCATTGAGTCAATGCACCCAAGGCAGGGTCAAAGCGAATAGTCATGGTCAAAGTCCTTCTGGGAGCATGGCGCTGTTGAGCATGTTGCGGAAAAAGGCTGCATCTGACTTGTAGTCGTCTATTTTTGTTTGCAACTGGGAGCCGTCTTCGTAACGGTCCTTGATACTCCAACCCTCAAACGCAGTTTGCGGCCCCATCAAGCCATTAGTGCCTGTTTGCGCTGCGTTGTACAGCGAAAGCAGATCGAGCGGATTTGGATTCCTTTTTGTCTCTTTTGGAATTTCGTTCAGGTGTTGAGCAAAGTTGTTTGTAGGTCTGCCGTTAGCATCAAAAGTGAAACGATGTTGTTTGAACGCAAGAGCTTTCAAAGTGCATTCAGCCCCGTAAGCCCACAGTTGCACGGCATTGGGCATGCGTGAGTGCTGGTGCAAAAAATCGCCGTCATCGAGATGGCGCCGGGCGGCGGCTAAAAAGTCGGGCATATTTTCAGCAAAGAAGTGAGAAGAATGTATCCCAGATACCGGGGTTGAATAAGCGGATGGATTTTCGCCTTTTCGCAGCTCATTCGCTGGCTACACGACTGATTGTTAACAGAATTCCAAAGTTGTCTTTGCATTTAAAGCTGAGGTAGCGATTCTTTAAAGTGCTGGTTCAATAGAATTTTCTTAAAACACTGCAACAAAAAATTCCTTAACACCCCAGCCCGCCATCCCCCAGCCCGAAAAGCCGACAATCCCCCCATGACGCTGACCGAACTCAAATACATCGTGGCCGTGGCCAGAGAAAAGCATTTCGGCCGGGGCGCCGAGGCCTGCCATGTCTCGCAGCCGACCCTGAGCGTGGCGATCAAGAAGCTCGAAGAAGAACTGCAGGTCAAGCTGTTCGAGCGCAATGCCAATGAGATCACCGTCACGCCGCTGGGCGAGGAAATCGTGCGCCAGGCGCAAAGCGTGCTGGAGCAGGCTGACAGCATCCGCGAGATTGCCCGGCGCGGCAAGGACCCGCTGGCCGGCAGCCTGCGGCTGGGCGTGATCTACACCATCGGCCCCTACCTGCTGCCCGACCTGGTGCGCCAGATCATCGAGAAAACACCGCAGATGCCGCTGATGCTGCAGGAAAACTTCACCGTCAAGCTGCTCGAAGAGCTGCGCACCGGCGAGATCGACTGTGCCATCCTGGCCGAGCCGTTTCCCGACACCAACCTGGCGATTGCGCCGCTGTACGACGAGCCTTTCATGGCCGCCGTGCCGAGCAGCCACGCGCTGGCCGCGCGCACCAGCGTGACGGCCGAGGAGCTGAAGAAGGAAACCCTGCTGCTGCTGGGCACCGGCCACTGCTTTCGCGACCATGTGCTGGAGGTCTGCCCGGAATTCGCGCGCTTTTCCACCAGCGCCGAGGGCATCAGCAAGAGTTTCGAAGGCTCGTCGCTGGAAACCATCAAGCACATGGTGGCCGCCGGCATGGGCATCACGCTGGTGCCGCGCCTGGGCGTGCCCAAGTCGGCGCTGGCGCTAAGCGGCCAGGATACGTCTGCGGACCAGCCTTCGTACATCCGCTACCTGCCGTTCGAAGGCCATGTGCCGACGCGGCGCGTGGTGCTGGCCTGGCGCCGCAGCTTCACCCGCTACGAAGCAATTGCCGCGCTGCGCAACGCGATTTACGCCTGCGAGCTGCCCGGCGTCATCCGCCTGTCCTGAACTTGATCTGCATCAGCGCTGCCTATGGCGCGCATAGGCATGGGCTGTTGCTACCCCCAGGTTGTTTTCGTACAGTGTCTATTCCCTGCTTGTCTCTTTAAAAGGAAAAAAATCATGGCCAAATCTCCTGCTAAGACCATTCTCAAAGCGACGGTTCAAGGCGCCCCGGCGATCAATATCGGCATCAGCGAAAAAGACCGTGCCGCGATTGCCCAGGGCCTGAGCCGCCTGCTGGCCGACACCTACACGCTCTACCTGACGACGCACAATTTCCACTGGAACGTGACCGGGCCGATGTTCAACACCCTGCACACCATGTTCATGACGCAGTACACCGAGCTGTGGAACGCGGTGGATCCGGTGGCTGAACGCATCCGCTCGCTCGGCCATCCGGCGCCGGGCTCGTATGCCCAGTTCAGCCTGCTGGCCACGGTGCCCGACGTGCCTGTGACGCCGCCCAAGGCGCTGGAAATGGTGCGCATCCTGGTGCAGGGCCACGAAGCGGTGGCGCGTACCGCGCGCGAACTGTTTCCCATGGCCGACAAGGCCAGCGACGAGCCGACGGCCGACCTGCTGACCCAGCGCATGACGATGCATGAACAGACCGCGTGGATGCTGCGTTCGCTGCTTGAAGAGTAAGTTTTTTCTTTGAACTGTTTGTCCCAATGTTGACGATGACCGCCGGTGCGCCCAGCAAATTTTCCTTGTATCTGCAGTTGATCCGCTGGAACCGCCCGGCCGGCTGGCTGCTGCTGCTGTGGCCGACCCTGGCCGCGCTGTGGGTGGCTTCGCACGGCTTTCCGGGCTGGCACCTGGTGACGGTCTTCACGCTGGGAACATTTTTGATGCGCAGCGCGGGCTGCTGCATCAACGACGTGGCTGACCGTGATTTTGACCGGCATGTCAAGCGCACGGCGCAGCGGCCGGTGACCAGCGGCGCGGTTTCCGTCAGGGAGGCGCTGGGGCTGGGCGCGGTGCTGGCCTTGCTGGCGTTCGGCCTGGTGCTGACCACGAATGCCGTCACGATTGCCTGGTCGTTTGCCGCCCTGGCCGTGACGCTGGCGTACCCGTTTGCCAAACGCTATGTGTCGATGCCGCAGGCGGTGCTGGGCGTGGCGTTCAGTTGCGGCATCCTGATGGCGTTTGCCGCCGTGCAGTCGCGCGTGCCGCCTTTAGCCTGGGCGCTGCTGCTGGGCAACCTGTTCTGGGTGATTGCCTACGACACCGAATACGCCATGGTGGACCGGGACGACGACCTGAAGATCGGCATGAAGACCTCGGCCATCACGCTGGGACGCTTCGACGTGGCCGGCGTCATGCTCAGTTACCTGATTTTTATATCAATTTGGGCTTTTGCGCTTGCCGGGTATGTGCATTCAGCTATTTTTATGATAGCAATCGCGCTGGCCTTGGCGCAGGCGCTATGGCACGGCTGGCTGATCCGTAAACGCGAGCGCGACGACTGCTTCAAGGCGTTTCGCCTCAATCACTGGCTGGGATTCACGGTGTTTGCCGGCATTGCCCTGTCGTACTGGGGCCGCTGAAGCGGGCTTTGACCCTGCCGCCGCTTGCTTTTGCGTGACGTGCGCCCATGAAAAAGCCCGCAATTCGCGGGCTTTTTAAAGACTTCAGCTGGCCGGTTTAGCTGCCAGTGAAGCGTCCTGTGGCTGATCAGGCAGCTTTAGGAGCCACTTTGGCTTTGTGCTTGGCCTTGGCTTTGACCTTGTGCTTGACCGTGGCCTTTTTGGCTTTGGCGGGTGCTGCTTTGACGGCAGGAGCCGCCATGGGTGCGGCAGGGGCAGCGGCGGTCTGGGCTGCGGCTGGGGCGGAAACCAGAGCCAAAGGCATGGCGAGAACAGCGGCGCTGGCGAGGATGGACAGGAATTTTTTCATGAGGTGCTCCGTGATGTTTGTAAGGTACTTACGTTTGCACTGCCGTGTCATCCACCGGAGTGGCTGGCGACAAGCTGAACGCTCGTGAATGGTTAACGGATGGTTACGAAAGTCGGTTGACGGGATTTTTCCGGTTTTTGAAACTATTTTTTTATTTTCAGGAAAAGCCGCTTCAGCCGGAAATTACTATGAAAAAGATAGCTGTCAATGCATGCAGTGATTGCGCAGAAGCCTTATTTGAAGCAAAAAACTCATGCGGCGCCGAATTCATCGCCCATTTCGCTGGCGCGCTGGCGGGCGGCATGCATCGCCTGCATGAACTTTTCCTTGATGCCGTCCCGCTCCATCGACGTGAGCGCCGCATAAGTCGTGCCGCCCTTGGACGTCACGCGGGCGCGCAGCACCTCGGGCGGCTCGGTGGCCTCGTGCGCCAGCGCCGACGCGCCGGCAAAGGTGCCCATCGCCAGCTGCTGCGCCTGCTCGCGGCTCAGGCCCATGTCGGTGCCGGCCTCGATCATGGCTTCGATGAAGTAAAAAACATAAGCCGGGCCAGAGCCGGACAGGGCGGTCACGGCATCGAGTTGCGCTTCCTGGTCCAGCCACAAATACTCGCCCGTGGTCTGCACGACGCGCTCCACGGCCAGCCGGTCAGCGGCGCTGGCGGCGGGCCGGGCGAACAGGGCTGTCATTCCCTGGCCGATCAGCGCCGGCGTGTTGGGCATGGCGCGCACCACGCGTTCGGTCCCCAGCCAGCCGGCAATGGTGCTTGAACGGATACCGGCGGCCACGCTCAGGTGCAGCGCGGCTGGGGTATGCGCGCGGCTTTGTTCGGCGGCTTGCCTGAAGGTCTGCGGCTTGACGGCCCAGACGACCAGGGTGGCGCGGGCCAGCGATGCGCCAGCGGTTTCGCTGACCTCGACCTGGAACTGCTGCGCCAGCCGGGCGCGCTGCTCGGCAAAAGGCTCGACCACCTGGATTTGGCTGGCCGGCAGGCCGCGCTTGAGCAGGCCGCCGATGATGGCGCTGGCCATGTTGCCGCCGCCGATGAAGGCGATGTGTTGGTTGCTGCTGTCGGTGGTTTGAGGAGTCATGGTCGTGTGCCTGCTGATAAAACGGAGGGTGGATTTGAAGGCCTCGGCCCGGTCGAGGATTGTCGCCCAGGGGATTTGAGAAGTGGCGATGGCGCCTACGCCAGCACCGTCTGCCGTACCGCATGCTCCCATTGCGCCATCAGGTCGGCCGCGCGCCCGGCGCCGAGCGTGGGCAGGAAGGTGCGTTCAGCGCGCCACAGGCTGGAAAGCTCGTCGGTGCTGCGGTACACGCCGCTGGACAGGCCCGCCAGCCAGGCCGCACCCAGCGCCGTGGTTTCGGTCACGGCCGGGCGGATCACCGGAATGCCCAGCAAATCGGCCTGGAACTGCATCAAGAGGTCGTTGGTGCTGGCACCGCCATCGACGCGCAACTCGGCCAGCGGCGCGGCACCTGCGGCGACCGCATCGCGGCTCATGGCCAGCAGCAGCGCGGCGCTCTGGTAGGCGATGCTTTCCAGCGCCGCGCGCGCAATGTGGGCCATGGTCGTGCCGCGCGTCAAGCCGGTAATCGTGCCGCGCGCCTCGGGTTTCCAGTAGGGCGCGCCCAGGCCGGTGAAGGCCGGAACCATCATCACGCCGCCCGAGTCGGGAACGCTTTGCGCCAGCGCCTCGACTTCGGCGCTGCCCTGGATGGCGTGCAGGCCGTCGCGCAGCCACTGCACCACCGCACCGCCGACGAATACGCTGCCTTCCAGCGCGAATTCGGCCTGCGCCGTGGTTTGGGCGGCACTGGTGGTGAGCAGGCCGTTCGTTGAAGTCTGGAACTGCGCGCCGGTGTGCATCAACAGGAAGCAGCCCGTGCCGTAGGTGTTCTTGGCCATGCCGGCCCTGAAGCAGGCCTGGCCGAACAGCGCGCTTTGCTGGTCGCCCGCGACGCCGCCAATCGCGATCGCATGGCCCAGCAGTTCGGGCCGCACCTCGCCGTAGTGCGCGCTGGACGGCTTGACCTCGGGCATCAGCGACGGGGGAATGCCGAGCAGCGCCAGCAGCTCGCCATCCCATTGGTTGGTGCGCACATTGAACAGCATCGTGCGCGACGCATTGCTGACGTCGGTGGCATGCACGGCGCCGCCCGTCAGCTGCCAGATCAGCCAGCTGTCGATGGTGCCAAAGGCCAGCTCGCCGCGTTCGGCCTGCGCGCGCGCGCCGGGCACGTTGTCGAGCAGCCACTTGAGCTTGGTGCCTGAAAAATAGGCGTCGATCAGCAGCCCGGTTCGGGACTGGATCAGCGCTTCATGGCCTTGCTTGCGCAATTGCGCGCAGGTGGACTCGGCGCGCCGGTCCTGCCAGACGATGGCATGGTGAACCGGCTGGCCGGTCCTGCGGTTCCAGAGCAGCGTGGTTTCGCGCTGGTTGGTGATGCCCATCGCCCGGATGTCGCCGGCGGCCAGGCCCGCGCTGGCCAGCGCCTGCCGCGCCGTGGCCAGCTGGCCGCGCCAGATTTCCATCGGGTCGTGCTCGACCCAGCCCGGCCTGGGGTAGATCTGCGGCAGCTCCCGCTGGGCCAGCGCCACCACGCGGCCTTCTGCGTCAAACACAATGCTTCGCGAACTGGAGGTTCCCTGATCGAGGGCGAGAAGATAAGCCATGGCGTTTTGGGTTGGTTGGTGTGGGGTTGGGTTCGGGGAATGAGTATTTCACAGCCGAAACGGGACTATCCCGGCGTCGTTTCCTGCCCGCTGCATGCCAACAGATATCCCGCAAGGGCGCTCAAGCGTGGCAGGGCTGAGGTAAGCTCAATACATTCTGTGACATATGGGTTTTTATGAAATCGGGAAACGAAAAGCCCATGGCCGCCGATGCCGTGCCGGCTCGCACACGGCGCAAGAACTTGATGGACCGGCTCGCCGAACCGCGTCATTACGATGTCGCCGTTATCGGCGGCGGCGCGACCGGCCTGGGCGTGGCGCTGGATGCTGCGGCAAGAGGGTTTTCCGTCGTGCTGGTCGAATCGCACGACTTTGCCAAAGGCACTTCGTCGCGCGCCACCAAGCTGCTGCATGGCGGCGTCCGCTATCTGGCGCAGGGCAATATTTCGCTGATCCGCGAAGCCCTGCACGAACGCTCGACGCTGCTGGCCAACGCACCGCACCTGGCGCAGCCGCTGCCATTTGTCATGCCCTCCTACAAATTCTGGGAATCGCCCGTTTATGGGCTGGGGCTCAAGATGTATGACACCCTGGCCGGGAAGGATGGGCTGGGCGATACCGAATTCCTGAACCGCGCCGAAACCCTGGCGCACCTGCCAACGCTGCAGACGCAAGGCCTGAAGGGCGGCGTCAAGTACTGGGACGGCCAGTTCGACGACGCGCGGCTGGCGCTGGCGCTGGCCCGAACCGCTGCCCGGCAGGGTGCGCTGCTGGTCAATTACTGCGCCGCCACCAAGCTGATCCATGAAGACGGCAAGCTGGTCGGGCTGTGCGCGCTGGACCGGGAAACAGGTCATACCCACGAATTGCATGCCAGTTGCGTGGTCAATGCCACGGGTGTCTGGGTTGACCGGCTGCGGATGCAGGACGGCAAGGCAATGGAATGCGCGACCAAACCGATGGTCGCCCCCAGCCAGGGCGTGCATATCGTGGTGGAGCGTGAGTTTTTGCCCACCGACCATGCCCTGCTGATTCCCAGAACGGCGGACGGCCGGGTTTTGTTTGCCGTGCCCTGGCTGGGGAAAACCATTCTCGGCACGACCGATACGCCGCGCCACACCTTGGCGCGCGAACCGCTGCCGTTCAGGGAGGAGGTCGATTTCATCCTGCGCGAGTCGGCCCGCTACCTGAGCCGCGCGCCAGGCCGGGCCGACATCAAGAGCCTCTGGGTCGGACTGCGGCCGCTGGTCAAGCCGACTGACGATGCTGCCGGCAGCACCAAGACGCTGTCGCGCGAACACACCGTGCTGGTCAGCAAGAGCGGCCTGGTCACGGTGACAGGCGGAAAATGGACGACTTACCGCGCCATGGCCGGTGACGTGCTGGAAAAATGCTTTGCCGCTGGGCTGCTGCTGGCGCGTACCGGAATGCCGACAGACCATCTCAAGCTGGTGGGTGCCCAACGCTCCAGCGTCAGGATCAGCGAGGCGCCTGGGTTGCACCTGTATGGAAGCGAGGCTGGCGCGGTGCAGGCCTTGCGGGGCGCCGATCATGAACTGGGCGGTGGCCTGACCGAGGCCATGGTTCGGTTTGCCGCCCGCCATGAATATGCGCGTACCGTGGAGGATGTGCTGGCCCGGCGTTCGCGGTTGTTGTTCCTGGACGCGGCACTGGCGCGCACCCTGGCGCCGACAGTGGCAGCCCTGCTTCAGCAGGAAAACGGGATGGACGCAAAACTGCAGCCCTTTTTGGCGCTGTGCGATCAGTATTTGAGCGTGCCTGCCTGATGCATTACAGGTTGCAGGATTATTTTTACAAACATTGTTGACACTGCCTTTTACTTTCGTGATAATCGTGGGCTTCGCTGTAAAAGGCGAAGAACTTCTGCCCAGCGGAAGCATTGCAAGTGGTTTGCAGTGTGGACGACGGGCCCAAGACTGATTGGCAGGTGGTTTGCATCAAGCAGGCCGCCAATGCTGGTGCAAGTTGGGACTAAATTAAATGATTCAAACGCAATCCAAACTCGATGTTGCTGACAACACGGGTGCCAAATCCGTGATGTGCATCAAGGTGCTGGGCGGATCCAAGCGCCGGTACGCCAGCGTTGGTGATGTCATCAAGGTGAGCATCAAAGAAGCCGCTCCACGTGGCCGCGTCAAAAAAGGCGAGGTTTACAGTGCTGTGGTCGTTCGCACCGCCAAGGGTATCCGCCGCGGTGATGGCTCGCTCGTCAAATTCGACGGCAATGCAGCAGTGCTGCTCAATGCCAAGCTGGAGCCTATCGGCACCCGCATCTTCGGACCAGTGACGCGCGAGCTGCGCACTGAAAAGTTCATGAAGATCGTGTCCTTGGCTCCTGAAGTTCTGTAAGGACCAAAGGCAATGAATAAAATTCGCAAAGGCGACGAGATCATCGTGATCACCGGTCGCGACAAGGGCAAGCGCGGCACGATTTCGCTGCGCGTCGATGACAGCTATGTGCTGGTGGATGGGATCAACCTGGTGAAAAAACACACCAAGCCCAATCCGCTCAAGGGCACCACGGGTGGCATTGTTGAAAAAAGCATGCCGATTCACCAGTCCAACGTCGCCATTTTCAATGCGGCTTCGGGCAAGGCGGATCGTGTTGGTATCAAGTTGTTGGCTGACGGCAAAAAAGTGCGCGTCTTCAAGTCCAGCGGCGAAGAAATGAAGGCTGCATAAACATGGCACGCTTGCAAGATCAATACCGCGAGAAAATCGCGCCAGCCCTGATTGAAAAATTCGGCTACACGACACCCATGCAGGTGCCGCGCATCACCAAGATCACACTCAACATGGGTGTGAGCGAGGCGGTTGCCGACAAGAAGGTCATGGACAACGCCGTGGCCGACATGGCCAAGATCGCAGGCCAGAAGCCTGTGGTGACCAAGGCTAAGAAAGCCATCGCCGGATTCAAGATCCGCGAAGACTTGCCGATTGGCTGCATGGTCACGCTGCGCGGCGTGCAGATGTATGAATTCCTCGACCGTTTCGTGACCGTGGCCTTGCCCCGTGTCCGTGACTTCCGCGGTATTTCTGGTCGCGCCTTCGATGGTCGCGGCAACTACAACATCGGCGTTAAAGAGCAGATCATTTTCCCTGAAATTGAATACGACAAGGTTGACGCCTTGCGCGGTCTCAATATCAGCATTACCACAACGGCCAAGACCGATGAAGAGTGCAAAGCGCTTCTCACCGCCTTCCGTTTTCCGTTCAAGAACTGAGGCGGGATATGGCAAAACAAGCATTACTGCAACGTGAACTGAAGCGCGACAAGCTCGTCGCCAAGTTTGCCAAGAAACACGCTGAATTCAAGGCAATCGCCAATGATTTCAAGCGCACTGACGACGAACGCGCCCTGGCCCGTCTGGAGTTGCAAAAGTTGCCCCGCAACGCCAACCCGACACGCCAGCGCAATCGCTGTGCCATCACGGGTCGTCCGCGTGGCACGTTCCGTCAATTCGGCTTGGCTCGCGCCAAAATTCGCGAATTGGCTTTTGCTGGTGATATCCCTGGTATCACCAAGGCAAGCTGGTAAGCAATAGGAGAACCCCAGATGAGTATGAGTGATCCTATCGCCGACATGCTGACACGCATCCGCAATGCACAAATGGTTGAAAAAGCCGTTGTGCTGGTGCCTTCGTCAAAAGTCAAAGTCGCCATTGCACAGGTTTTGAAGGATGAGGGCTACATTGATGGCTTCTCCGTCAAGGCTAACGATGGCAAGCCCCAACTGGAAATCGCCCTGAAGTATTACGCAGGCCGCCCCGTGATTGAGCGCATCGAGCGCGTCAGCCGCCCCGGTCTTCGTGTGTACAAAGGTCATGGCGCCATTCCCCAGGTCATGAATGGCCTTGGTGTGGCAATTGTCACGACGCCCCAGGGTGTCATGACCGATCGCAAAGCACGCGCTACCGGTACCGGTGGCGAAGTGTTGTGCTACGTGGCCTAACGGCGGCATTGAGGAGTAACTGAAATGTCTCGTGTAGCAAAAATGCCGGTCGCCATACCCGAAGGTGTGGAAATCGCAATCAAAGACGCCCAGATCAATGTCAAGGGCGCCTTGGGCGCCCTGGCACTGGCACAGAACGCCTATGTCGTTATCGCAAGTAACGACGGCAAGCTGACTTTTGTACCAGCCAATGATTCCCGCCAAGCCAATGCCATGAGCGGCACGATGCGTCAGCTCGTGAACAACATGGTGGTCGGTGTCACCAAAGGTTTCCAGAAAAAGCTGAACCTGGTCGGCGTGGGTTTCAAGGCCCAGGCTCAAGGCGACAAGCTGAACCTCACGGTGGGCTATTCCCACCCTGTGGTGATGGCCATGCCTGCAGGCATCACGGTTGCAACCCCAACGCCCACCGAAGTGGTCATCAAGGGTTCTGATCGCCAACGTGTAGGCCAGATTGCCGCTGAAGTGCGTGCAGTTCGTCCTCCCGAGCCTTACAAGGGCAAGGGCATCCGTTATTCGGATGAAAAAATCACGATCAAAGAAACCAAGAAGAAATAAGGAGCTGCATCATGTTGACCAAAAAAGAGCAGCGCCTTCGTCGTTCACGCCAGACCCGCATCCGCATTGCCAATCAAGGCGTTGCCCGTCTGTCCGTGAATCGCACCAATCTGCATATTTACGCCAGTGTTATTTCTGGCGACGGCACCAAGGTTCTGGCGTCTGCTTCCACTGCTGAAGTGGAAGTGCGCAATGAAATTGGCGGCTCGGGCAAGGGTGGAAATGTTGCTGCTGCGCAGGCCATTGGCAAGCGTATTGCCGAAAAGGCAAAAGCAGCAGGTGTAGAAAAAGTGGCGTTTGATCGCGCCGGTTTTGCGTACCATGGCCGCGTCAAAGCGCTGGCTGATGCGGCTCGCGAAGCCGGTTTGCAGTTCTAAGCAGACTGGAATTAAGTATGGCTAAGTTTCAAGCTAAATCGCAAAACGACGCTCCAGACGATGGTCTGAAGGAAAAAATGATCGCGATCAACCGCGTGACCAAAGTGGTGAAGGGCGGCCGTATTCTCGGTTTTGCCGCACTCACCGTGGTCGGTGACGGTGATGGTCGCGTTGGCATGGGCAAGGGCAAGTCGAAAGAAGTGCCTGCAGCCGTGCAAAAAGCCATGGAAGAAGCGCGCCGCAACATGACCAAGGTGTCATTGAAGAATGGCACGCTGCACCACAATGTGTTCGGTCACCACGGTGCAGCCAACGTCATGATGGCGCCAGCTCCCAAGGGTACCGGCATCATTGCAGGCGGTCCTATGCGCGCGGTTTTCGAAGTCATGGGCATTACCGACATCGTGGCCAAAAGCCATGGTTCGAGCAACCCGTACAACATGGTGCGCGCCACCATGGATGCACTGAAAAATTCCACCACGGCCTCCGATATCGCGGCCAAGCGTGGCAAATCAGTCGAAGAAATCTTCGGCTAAGGCGGACAGTGAAATGACCAAAGAAACCAAAGTAAAAGTCCAGCTGGTTCGCAGCCCGATTGGCACCCAGGAATCACACCGCGCCACCGTGCGTGGTCTGGGCCTGCGTGGCGTCAACAGCGTCAGCGAATTGCAGGACACGCCCGCAGTGCGCGGCATGATCAACAAGATCAGTTATCTGGTCAAGGTTATCTGAGCGGAGACTCATCATGGAATTGAACACAATCACGCCTGGCCAGGGCGCTAAACATGCCAAGCGGCGTGTCGGTCGCGGCATCGGCTCTGGCTTGGGCAAAACGGCCGGTCGTGGTCACAAGGGACAGAAATCCCGTTCGGGCGGCTACCACAAGGTAGGCTTCGAAGGCGGTCAAATGCCTATGCAGCGTCGCTTGCCCAAGCGCGGTTTCAAGTCGCACCTGCTGAAATTCAATGCCGAGGTCACCCTCACGGCACTGGAACAGCTCGGTCTGGCCGAAGTGGATCTGTTGACGCTGAAGCAGTCTGGCCTTGTGGGTCAGATCGCCAAGAACGTCAAGATCATCAACACCGGATCGCTGTCATTGGCGGTCAAGCTGACGGGTATTTCTGCTACGGCAGGTGCCAAGACCATCATTGAAGCCGCTGGCGGCTCCATCGCTTAATACTTGACGGAACCAATCAGTGGCAACCAACTCGGCTCAAATTGCAAAAACCGGCAAGTTCGGCGACTTGCGCAACAGGCTTGTGTTTTTGCTGCTGGCGCTGGTCGTGTACCGTGTCGGTGCGCATATTCCGGTTCCAGGCATTGACCCCGGTCAATTGAAGGAGCTGTTCAAGGGCCAGCAGGGCGGCATATTGAACTTGTTCAATATGTTCTCCGGTGGTGCCTTGTCAAGATTCACGGTGTTTGCCTTGGGCATCATGCCCTACATCTCGGCTTCCATCATCATGCAGCTGCTGACTTATGTGGTTCCCACATTCGAGCAGATGAAAAAAGAGGGTGAATCGGGCAGGCGCAAGATCACGCAGTACACACGTTACGGAACGCTAGGGCTTGCCCTGTTCCAGTCGATGGGTATTGCCGTTGCGCTGGAAAGCTCGCCTGGTCTGGTGTTGATGCCTGGTTTCGGATTCAGGATGACCGCAGTGTTCAGTCTGACAGCGGGAACGATGTTTCTGATGTGGCTGGGCGAGCAGATTACCGAGCGTGGCTTGGGCAACGGTATCTCGATCCTGATTTTTGCAGGTATTGCGGCTGGTTTGCCAAGTGCACTTGGTGGTTTACTGGAACTGGTGCGCACTGGTGCCATGAGCATATTGATTGCCATCGTGATCGTTGCGGTTGTTGTGCTGGTAACGTACTTTGTTGTGTTTGTTGAGCGAGGCCAGCGCAAGATTCTTGTGAACTATGCCAGGCGACAAGTTGGTAACAAGGTTTACGGTGGACAGTCATCGCATTTGCCTCTGAAGCTGAACATGGCAGGCGTTATTCCTCCCATTTTTGCTTCCTCGATTATTTTGCTGCCAGCAACGGTGGTGGGGTGGTTTAGCACGGGTGAAAGCATGCGCTGGTTGAAAGACATCGCCAGCACGCTGACACCAGGTCAGCCGATTTATGTGATGCTGTACGCCAGTGCGATAATCTTTTTCTGTTTCTTTTACACGGCCTTGGTATTTAACAGCCGTGAAACTGCAGACAACCTGAAAAAGAGCGGGGCGTTCATTCCGGGAATTCGTCCAGGTGATCAGACGGCACGCTACATCGACAAGATTCTGGTTCGTCTGACATTGGCAGGCGCGGTTTACATCACCTTTGTATGTTTGCTGCCCGAGTTTTTGATTTTAAAGTACAACGTACCGTTTTATTTCGGTGGAACGTCGTTGATGATTATTGTTGTGGTCACTATGGATTTCATGGCTCAGGTTCAGAACTACATGATGTCGCAGCAGTATGAATCGTTGCTGAAAAAGGCCAATTTCAAGACGTGATGTCCTGATTGACCTGACGATTTATGGCGAGCACATGGTGTGTTCCGTTCCAAGTAAGCACAGAGTGAAAGTTTAGGAGAAAAAAATGAGAGTTTCAGCTTCGGTCAAGAAAATTTGCCGCAACTGCAAAATCATCCGTCGCAAGGGCGTTGTCCGCGTGATCTGCACAGATCCACGTCACAAACAGCGCCAAGGCTGATTTTTAAGAGATTTAGAGGACGCACATGGCACGTATCGCTGGTATCAACATTCCGCCGCAGAAGCACGCCGAAATCGGCTTGACTGCAATTTTTGGCATTGGTCGCACACGCGCTCGCAAAATTTGCGAAGCCTGTGAAATCGACTATGCCAAGAAAATCAAAGATCTGACCGACAGTGACCTGGAAAAAATCCGGGACCACATCGCTCAGTTCACCATCGAAGGCGATTTGCGTCGTGAAACCACGATGAACATCAAACGCCTGATGGACATCGGCTGCTACCGTGGCTTCCGCCATCGTCGTGGCTTGCCCATGCGTGGCCAACGCACCCGGACGAACGCCCGTACCCGCAAGGGTCCGCGTAAGGCCGCTGCGTCTTTGAAGAAATAATTGAGAGGTCGTCATGGCAAAATCACCCAATAACAGCGCTGCACAGCGCGTTCGCAAGAAAGTTCGCAAGAACGTGGCTGACGGCATTGCCCACGTCCACGCTTCTTTCAACAATACCATCATCACGATCACCGATCGCCAGGGTAATGCCTTGTCATGGGCGTCATCTGGTGGTCAAGGTTTCAAGGGTTCGCGCAAATCGACGCCTTTTGCCGCACAGGTTGCTTCAGAAGTTGCCGGCCGTGCCGCCATCGAACAAGGCATCAAGAACCTTGATGTCGAAATCAAGGGACCTGGTCCTGGACGTGAATCTTCTGTTCGTGCGCTGGGCGCGCTTGGCATTCGGATCAATTCGATTGCTGACGTGACACCGGTTCCGCACAACGGCTGCCGCCCACAAAAGCGTCGTCGTATTTAAATCGTGCTGTTTCGCCCGGCCGCTTGCTCAGCAGGCGGTCGGGCGCCAGCATTTTCACCAAGCCCACCGCCATCAGGTTCACGCCGAAGGCTCCTGCAGAAATTGCAGCAGATGACAAAAGGATATTCAAGTGGCACGTTACCTCGGCCCCAAGGCCAAACTATCACGCCGTGAAGGCACCGATCTTTTCCTGAAAAGCGCCCGTCGCTCGATCAGCGACAAGGCAAAATTCGACTCCAAGCCAGGTCAGCATGGCCGTACCTCCGGTACGCGCACGTCCGACTACGGTCTGCAACTGCGTGAAAAGCAGAAAGTCAAGCGCATGTATGGCGTTCTTGAAAAGCAGTTCCGCCGCTACTTCGAAGAAGCTGATCGCCGCCGTGGTAACACCGGCGCCAATTTGCTGTCGGTGCTGGAATCGCGTCTGGACAATGTGGTTTACCGGATGGGTTTTGGATCGACACGCGCTGAAGCGCGCCAGTTGGTTTCCCACAAGGCAATGACCGTCAACGGCCGGTCGGTCAATATTCCATCTTACATGGTCAAGGCCGGTGATGTGATTGCCGTTCGTGACAAGTCTAAAAAGCAGACGCGCATTGCTGAAGCGCTCGAACTTGCCAAGCAGGTTGGCCTTCCTGCCTGGGTGGATGTCAATGCTGACAAGGGTGAAGGTACCTTCAAGAAAGTGCCTGATCGTGACGAATTTGCTGCCGACATCAACGAATCGTTGATCGTCGAGTTGTACTCACGTTAATTTTTTGTTCCTGGCGGGCACGCTTGCCGTGCCGCCAGGTGTGCTTCGCCAGCCTTATCGGTGTAACGAGCCGAGGGTATTGAGAGGAAGACTGCATGCAGACTAATTTGTTAAAACCAAAAACTATCAATGTTGAGCAGCTTGGCGCAAACCGCGCCAAGGTGACTCTCGAGCCTTTTGAGCGTGGTTACGGCCATACGCTGGGCAACGCGCTGCGTCGTGTACTGCTGTCATCCATGGTGGGCCATGCTGCAACTGAAGTGACTATCGCCGGTGTTTTGCATGAGTACTCTTCCATTGACGGTGTCCAGGAAGATGTTGTCAACATCCTGTTAAACCTCAAAGGTGTAGTCTTCAAACTGCACAACCGCGATGAAGTGACTTTGAGCCTCCGCAAGGACGGCGAAGGTCCGATCACTGCCGCCGATATCCAGACGCCTCATGATGTTGAAATTGTCAACCCTGACCATGTGATCATGAACTTGTCGCACGGCGGCAAGATTGACATGCAGATCAAGGTCGAGAATGGCCGCGGCTATGTGCCGGGCAACGTCCGCCGTTATGGTGACGAGTCGCCAAAGTCGATTGGCCGCATTGTGCTCGATGCTTCTTTTTCTCCGGTCAAGCGCGTCAGCTACACCGTTGAAAGTGCCCGCGTTGAGCAGCGTACGGATCTGGACAAACTGGTTCTGGAAATTGAAACCAATGGCGCAGTGACTGCAGAAGACGCGGTTCGTGCATCAGCCAAGATACTTGTTGAACAACTGGCTGTATTTGCCCAGTTGGAAGGCAATGAATTGGGCGCAATCATCAATGATCCGGCGCCTCGCAGTTCGCAGCAATTTGATCCCATTCTGCTGCGCCCGGTCGATGAGCTCGAACTCACGGTGCGTTCGGCAAACTGCCTGAAAGCAGAAAATATTTACTACATTGGCGATCTGATCCAGCGCACCGAAAATGAGCTGCTCAAGACTCCTAATCTGGGACGGAAATCTCTCAACGAGATCAAGGAAGTATTGGCCTCTCGTGGCCTGACACTGGGAATGCGTCTTGAAAGCTGGCCTCCTGCCGGCCTTGACAAGCGCTGATATTTAAACTCTCGTCTTTCGATGAGAAAGTGCACGGGCAGTACCTGATACGGCTGCTTCGATATTACATAAAGGAAGCACTATGCGACACGGACACGGACTACGTAAATTAAACCGCACCAGCGAGCACCGCCTCGCCATGTTGCGCAACATGATGAATTCGTTGCTCCAGCACGAAGCCATCAAGACTACGCTGCCAAAAGCCAAGGAGCTGCGCCGCGTGGTTGAGCCCATGATTACCCTGGCCAAAACGCCAACCCTGGCCAACAAGCGCCTGGCATTCGACCGTCTTCGCGACCGCGACATGGTTGTCAAGCTGTTTGCTGAGCTCGGCCCACGCTACCAGACCCGTCCAGGCGGCTACACCCGTATTCTGAAGATGGGTTTCCGTGTTGGTGACAATGCGCCTATGGCTTTGGTTGAACTGGTTGATCGTCCTGATGTTTCGGAAGAAATTAAAGATGACGCAGCAGCTGCAAAGTAAGCTATAATAATGACATACCGCGCGGTGGAGCAGCCTGGTAGCTCGTTGGGCTCATAACCCAAAGGTCGTAAGTTCAAATCTTGCCCGCGCAACCATCATCTGGTTGTTAAAATCAGTACAAAAAGCCTACTTCACGTAGGCTTTTTGCTGTCTGGCTGTTATTACGCCAAATCAGTACGTTTTTTCTTTTTAGCGGTCTTGCGCGCCTCATAGTGTGTCATGAGTGGCGTGACTGAAATACCATGCGCAATGACTGATGCAACGACTACGGACAGCGTCATCGACAGCAGACGGTCGGCCAGCACCGGCTGAATGCCATGGTTGATGGCATAAAGCAGGTAATACAGCGAGCCGATGCCGCGTATCCCAAACCAGCTTATCAAATTCCGCTGCGAGCCCTTGACTCGGGTGCCGAGCAGGCCCATGTAAACCGCCAGCGGGCGAACCAGGACAAACAGCACAGGAACGAACCACAGTGCGTCGCGTTCGAACTCAACCGTTGCCATCAGCACACCGACCGCCAGAACAATCCCAACCTCGACAAAACTTTCAAGCTGGCTGTTAAAACGCTGCACTGCATTCATCATGTTGGCTGGCGCTTCGGCACCGGATGCCGCCTGCTCGTCAGGGCTCAATCCGGATACGGATTCCGGAATCTCAGCCTGCTCGGCAGGCCGTGCTGATTTACTGTCGTCAATACGCCGCAATGCCAGTCCAGCGGCAAAGACCGCCAAAAAACCGTAGCTGTGGCAGAGCAGGGCGACGCCATAGGTCAGTCCAATCAGGCCGAGTGCGATGAATTCGTCAGACCTCAGGGCTTCCCGGTGGCGCACGCGCAAATAGATGATGGCGCGGCCGACCACCGTGCCCAGCAGGTAGCCCAGGCCCAGGCCGCCTGTGATGGCCCACAGCACATCAACCATCCACCACCGCCAGCCGCCTTCGCCCAGTTCATGCACGCCCAGAAAGCCCAGTCCGAGCATGACAAAAGGAAAGGCGGTTCCATCGTTCAGCCCGCCTTCGCCGGTCAGGCCAAAGCGCAGCCGGTCGCGGTCACCGGGGTTGGACACTTGTACATCGGATGCAAGCACCGGGTCGGTCGGTGCCAAGATAGCCCCCAGCAGGATTGCGGCCCCCAGCGGCAGGCCCAGTCCATAGAAGCCCAGCGCCGTAATCAGACCCACGGTCACGATCATGGAGACAGTGGCCAGTTGCACCGGGATTCGCCAGCGCCGGTCGCGCAGCGGCAATTCGAGCTTCATGCCGGCGGTGAAAAGTGAAATCAATACGGCAATTTCAGTTACCCGCTCCAGCAGCACCTTGTTTTCCAGGGCATCGATCTGGAGCAATCCCAGGCCCAGCGGACCGATGGCGATGCCGACCCCGAGATAGAGCATGGCGGCGCTCAGTGGCAAACGGGAAAGGAAGGAGCTGGCCATCGTCATGATGATCAGCAACAAGCCAATGATCAGGATACCCAGCGTGAATGCGTTCCCCTCAATCATTGAAAAACCCTGGGATCAAGGATGGAGGCCTGGAAAATTAGTGCAATCATCCCTTCAGCTTAAGGGAATCAGCCATGGCTGAACAGCAGCATATCCTCACGGGCCAAGGTGATACCAGGAGTCAGAATTAATCGTGGTTTTTGATGAAATAGGCCTGTAGCGCAATAGAAATAAGCATTACATGCTATTAAAAAAATAGCATGTAATCCCGTTAAGCCATTGAATTTACCAGTCCACCAGACTCAGGCCCACGCTCAGCACATTGCGCCGTTTGTTGTAGTCCAGCAGGCTGTCGCCGTAGCCGTTGAACAACTGGACGTGGTAGCGTAGGCCGGTGTAGTTGGGCGAGGCTGCCGGCGCCATCATCCAGTCAATCCGGGTCGAGCCCTTGGCTTCGCGGTGCAGCGAATGCCGCAGCGTCACGCCCAGGGTGTTGGCCTTGTTGATCTGCCAGCTGGCATTGAGTTCGGCACGGCCGATGTAATTTTCAATCCCGGGGTTGTCGTCATCGGCCGGCGACTCGTGCATCCGGTCCCAGATGCGGCCCTGCAGGCGCAGGCTGGACTCCGGGCCCAACACTTTTTCCGCCGCGCCCATCAAATAGGTGCGGTTCCAGCTGCGGGACAGTGGTTCTGACTGGCCGTTGGACTGGTGCACCAGTCCAATGCCCGAGAGCCGGTAATTCCAGCCGCCGGGCAGCGCAATCTGGTGCGGGTAAATATAGACGAGTTCCGGCTCATGGTCGGTGGTGCGAAACGGCCGTGACAGGCCACCGTTGAACAGTTGCCAGTAGCTTTGCTGGCTGTAGCCAAACCAGAGCGAATCCTGGTCGTCCTCGTCGGAATCACCACTCTTGAGCAGACCCTTGGCAATCTTGGTGCGTACCGACAGCTGGATCTTGGTTTCGGCATGGCTGTAATCCGGTGGCGACCCGGCCCCAATCACCGGCGGCGGATTGACGCCGCCGGACATGACGAAAGCCAGGGAAATGGGCCGGTAGCCGCGAATGGCAAAGGTGTCGCAGTCGGTGCCGCGCTGCAGCTCCCAGAACCTGGACAGCTCTGAATACTGGGTGTTGCGGCAGCCAATGGGCTTGCCGTCAGGCGCCTCCGTGTTCAGCGAAGGCAGCAGCAGGATCTGCGTCGCGGGTTCCCCGGTGGCCGGATTGGCCGGCGCAGTGGTCATGGATGCCGGCGGTGTGTTGGCCGGCAGCTGTGATTCGGCCCATTGCTGAAAACATGTCAGCTGTGCGCTGGCATTGTCCTTGATGGCCTGGCACGCCTGCCAGCCAAGGCTGGAAGGGCGGTTGGCCGGAGGCTTGGCCGCCGGAGTGGTTTGGGCTTGCGCCAAACCGCCCGCCAGCAGTCCGGCCATGAACAAAAGGCTGTTCAGGGGCAGGAGTTTGAAAGTCATGGCTTGGGCTGTCATCGTTCGTTGGATTCAGGCCTGCAATCAGGGCAGTTTTGTCAGTGTGAATGCGATGTCAGGTGCATCGGGCGCGGCGCTGCGGCTGGTGTCTTTCCAGCGGCCCTGGTACACCTGGCCGCACGAGCCGGCTTTCATTTCACCGTTCCAGGTGCCGGTGATGCTGATGTTGTCGGACGATTCATCCAGCAGCAGCATGCCTTCGTCAAGGTCGCCGGCCAGCGCGGCCTGGGCTGAATGTCCGGCGATGGCCGCCGTGCCGGCTGCACGGCCTAATTCGCGGTTGACCGTGCCGGCCAAGCTTTCCGAGAATTCGGCATGGCGCTGGAGCAGCATCGTCGCCCGCTCGGGCAGCCCGGGCGGCGGATCGGTAAAGCGGACGGCCCAGCGGCCATGCAGCTGCCCGGCTTTCATGCTGTGCGCCGGCGGGCATGTTGATTCAGGCTTGTTTTGGGCATTTGCGCACGGTGCAAGGGTGCTGAATGCTACTGAAAAAATAGCGAGTCGGAGTATTTTGGAATTCATGGATCGGTCAAGGCCCTAGTGGCGGCGCAAGGCGGTTCTGTCGAAAAGAAGACTCTGCGGTGCCAGCGAGGCCATCAATGTCAGGCCGGCAATGGTATCTGAAAGCAGATTCTTGCAGTTTGACAAGGGCAGGAAACCCAAAAACCCTGGGTTACCGCCCTTCGTAAGCCGCTTTTGCCGCTGCCGCCGCAGCCAGCCCATCGGCGGACTTTTTGGCGAATTCGGCTCGCAGGGCCTTGAGCTTTTCGCGCGGGTCTTCCTTGATGGTCGCCTTGTCCAGCGCCATTTCGGCGATGAAGCGGCTGGGCACGCCGGCGATCAGGTCGCGGCCTTTCTTGCGCTTGCGCAGCCAGTCCACGGCCAGCGTGCGCTGGGCTCTGGTGATGCCGACATACATCAGGCGGCGTTCTTCCTGCAGGCGCAGCGCGATGCTCTCGGTGTTCATGCCGTCATCGTCGTCCAGCTTGAAAGGCAGCAGCCCTTCGTTGCAGCCGGCCAGCACCACATGCGGCCACTCCAGCCCTTTGGAGGCATGCAGCGTGGAGAGCGTGACGACGTTCTGGTCGCCCTCGCGCTCGCTGATGGTGGACAGCAGGGCAATCGTTTGCACTACTTCAAGCATGGTCTTGGTCGGTTTTTCAATCGTCGCGCCCGAGGTGTCGTCAATCTGCCCGCCGCAGCGCTGCGACATCCAGTCGCAGAAATCCATCACGTTGCTCCAGCGCGCGCTAGCCACCTTTTCGCTGTCCTCGCCGTCGTAGAGGTGCTTTTCGTAGTCGATTTCCTTGAGCCAGTCGGTCAGGAAAATGCGCGCATCTTCCGCGCCCACGGTGCGCTTGGCGCGGTATTCGAGGTCGTTCAAATAGCGGCCGAATTCCTGCAGCGAACCGACCGCCTTGGCCGGCAGCACCGAGCCCAGCGAATTGCTGAACAGCGACTCGAACAGGCTGAGCTTGTAGGTGTCGGCAAAGGTGTTCAGCGCGCCCAGCGTGGTGTGGCCAATGCCGCGCTTGGGTGTCTTGATGGAGCGGATGAAGGCCTGGTTGTTGTCGTTGTTGACCAGCAGGACCATCCAACTGCACAGGTCTTTGATCTCGGCGCGGTCGAAAAAGCTCTGCCCGCCCGAGACCTTGTAGGGGATGTTGGCCTTGCGGAAGGCTTTCTCGAACGGCTTGGCCATGTGGTTGGCCCGGTACAGCACGCAAAAGTCCTTCCATTCGCGGTACTGCCTGCCTTCTGGCAGCAGGCTGCCTTCGGCGCGCAGGCTCTGGATGCGGGCCACCACGCGTTCGGCCTCGTGCTCCTCGCTGTCGCAATCGACCACCCGCACCGGCTCGCCTTCGCCGAGTTCGCTGAACAGCGTTTTCGGGAACAGCTTGGGGTTCGGGCCGATCACGTTGTTGGCAGCGCGCAGAATCGCGCTGGTCGAGCGGTAGTTCTGCTCCAGCTTGACCACCTTGAGCGTTGGAAAGTCCTGCGGCAGTTTTTTCAGGTTGTCCAGCGTCGCGCCGCGCCAGCCGTAGATCGACTGGTCATCGTCGCCGACCGCCGTGAAGCGGCCGCGCTCGCCGACCAGCAGCTTGAGCACTTCGTACTGCGTGGCATTGGTGTCCTGGTATTCATCGACCAGTACATGGCCGAGCGACGCCTGCCATTTGCTGCGCACCGCTTCATGCTCTTTCAGGAGCTTGAGCGGCAGGCCGATCAGGTCGTCGAAATCGACGCTCTGGTAGGCGGCGAGGCGCTCTTCATAGTGGTGCATCACGCGCGCAATCAGGCGTTCCTCGTCGCCGCTGGCCTGGGCCTCGGCCTGCGCGGCGTTGAGTCCCTGGTTTTTCCAGGCGCTGATGGTCCATTGCCACTGGCGCGCCGTGGCCACATCGGTGCTGCCGCCCGCGTCCTTCAAAATGCTGGTCACATCGTCGCTGTCCAGGATGGAAAACTGCGGTTTCAGGCCCAGCGCCGCACCGTCCTGGCGCAGCATGCGCACGCCCAGCGCATGAAAGGTGCAGATCAGCACGCCCTTGGCCGACTTGCCGATCAGGCTCTTGGCGCGCTCGCGCATCTCGGCGGCGGCCTTGTTGGTGAAGGTGATGGCGGCGATCTGCTCGGGCTTCATGCCCATCTGGATCAGCCGGCCGATCTTGTGCGTGATGACCCGCGTCTTGCCCGAGCCGGCGCCGGCCAGCACCAGGCAGGGGCCGTGCAGGTAGTTGACGGCTTCCTGCTGGGCGAGGTTCAGGCCGTGGGTGATGGGCGATGCGGGAGAAGGTGAGGACATGCAGGCGGGGAATCTGAAATGGCGCCAACGGCAGCGCCGAAATAAAGACCAGAGAAAGGCCAAAAGCAGCGGCCATCATAGCCAGTCGCTGGCCCGATCCTGTTTACTGCAGCAACTCCAGCAGCGTGCGCGCCACCACCTTGGTGGCGCGGCGCAGGTCTTCGAGGACCAGGTGTTCATCGGCGCGCTTGGCGTTGCTTTCAAACACCGTGCGCGGGCCGGCGCCATAGATGGCTGCGGGCACGCCGGCCGCGCCGAACAGGCGCACGTCGGTGTACAGCGGCGTGCCTGAGGTGGGAATCGGCTCGCCGAAGATGGCTTCACCATGCTTTTGCAGCGCCTTCACCAGCTCGGCGTTGCGGTTGTCGGGTTTCCACGAATCGGCCATTAGCAGGCGCTTGATCTCGACCGTGATGCCGGGCACGGTCGCGGCGGCCTCGGCAATCACGCGGCGCACCTCGGCTTCGACCTCGGCGGGGTTTTCCTCGGGGATCATGCGGCGGTCCAGCCTGAGCGTCACCTTGCCGGGCACCACATTGGTGTTCGTGCCGCCCTCGATGCGGCCGACGTTGAGATACGGGTGCGTGATGCCCTCGACCTGTGACGTGATGGACTGGTAAATCTGGTTCTGCCGGTAGAGCGCCGTGAGGATGGCGGTGGCGCCCTGCAGCGCGTCGATGCCGGTGTCGGGAATCGCGGCATGGGCCATCTTGCCGTGCACCGTCACTTCCATCTGCAGGCAGCCGTTGTGGGCGGTGATCACCTGGTAGCTGAAGCCGGCGGCGATCAGCAGGTCGGGCCGGCTGAGCTTGTTGTCAAGCAGCCAGCCGGGGCCGAGTTCGCCGCCGAATTCCTCGTCGTAGGTGAACAGCAGTTCAATCCCGCCCAAGAGCTGCAGGCCCAGCGCTTCAAGCGCGCGGACGGCAAAGGTGTAGCTGGCGAAGTCGGACTTGCTGACGGCCGATGCCCGGCCATAGAGCTTGCCGTCCACGATCTCGCCGCCGTAGGGGTCATGCGTCCAGCCATCGCCGGGCGGCACCACGTCGCCGTGGGCATTCAGGGCAATGATCCTGCCGGGGCCGTACTGGCGGCGAACGATCAGGTTGGTGAGCGATTCGAGCCCGTAGGCTTTGACTTCGTCGGCGGGCACCGGATATTTTTCCACCTCGAAGCCGAAGTCCTCCAGCAGTTCGGCGGTGCGTTCGGCATGCGGCGCATTGTTGCCCGGCGGCGTATCGGTGGGCACCCGCACCAGCGCCTGCAGAAATTGCACTTCTTCATCGAAATGGGTGTCGATCCAGGCGTCAAGCGCGGTGTTGTGGTTCTCAAGGGTCATGAAAATTCCGTGGCAAGTTGGTCAAGCAGGTTCTGGAAAGCGCGCGCGCACAGCTCGGCGTCGTCATTGGTGATGGCTTCGAGCGGGTTGTGGCTGATGCCGGCGTTCAGGCCGCGCACGAACAGCATCGCCTGGGGCATGATTTCGTGCAGTTTCATCGCATCATGGCCGGCGCCGCTGGGCATGCGGAACACCGGCAGGCCGAGGGCTTCGACGGCGCGTTCCCAGCGCTGCTGCCAGGCCGGCGCGCTGGGCGCGGCGGCGGCGCGCATGGTTTCTTCGAGCCGGTAATGCACGCCGCGCCGCTCGCAGAGGGCTTGCAGCTCATGGACGATGTCGGCGGCGCAGGCGTCGCGCACTGCGTCGGTGGTGGCGCGAATGTCGAGGCTGAATTTGCAGCGGCCCGGCACCACGTTGATCGAGCCGCCCGGCACTTCGAGCATGCCGACGGTGGCCACGAGATTTTCTTCACTGCCACCGCGCTTCTCGACGTAGAGCGCCAGCTCCGCCGCCGCAGTGGCCGCATCGCGGCGGCTGGCCATCGGCGTCGTGCCGGCATGGCTGGCCATGCCGATGATTTCGCCGACATAGCGCACGCTGCCGTTGATGGAAGTCACGATACCCAGCGGCAGGTCCAGCGCGTTGAGCACCGGCCCCTGCTCGATATGCACCTCGACAAAGCCGAGGTAGCGGGCCGGGTCGCGCCGGAGCGCGGGGATGGCGTCGATGGACAAGCCGGCCTGCGCCATGGCTTCGCGCATGGTGATGCCGTCCGCGTCCTGCTGGTCCAGCCAGGCCGCATCGAAATGGCCGGTCAGCGCGCCCGAACCGAGGAAGGTCGCCTTGTAGCGCTGGCCTTCCTCTTCGGCGAAACCGACGACCTCCAGGCCAAACGGCAGGCACCGGCCCTGGCGCTGCAACTCGCGCACGCAGGCCATCGGGGCGAAGATGCCCAGCCGTCCGTCGTACTTGCCACCGTTGCGCACCGTGTCGTAATGCGAGCCGGTCAGCAGGCGCTGGGCCTGCGGGTCACTGCCGTGGTAGATGCCGACGACATTGCCGACGGCGTCAATCGACACCTCGTCGAAGCCGCAATCGTCCCGCATCCAGCCTGCCAGCTGCCGGGCGCAGGCCTGGTGCGCGTCGGTCAGGTAGGTGACGGTGAGTTCGCCGCGCTCGGCATAGCCGGCATCGCTGTGGCTGCCGAGCTGCTCGGCCCAGTCCCAGACCAAATTGCCCAGGTCGGGCGAGTGGCCGAATTTGTCGTTCAGTCGGATTTCCGCAATGCGGTGGATGTTGCGCAAGGCCTCGGCCAGCTCGAAGTCGGGAGGGTTGTCCAGCCGGCGCGCAAAGGTGGCGATGATCTCAGGCTTGGCCAGGCCCAGGCCGCGCGGGCCGCGCACCGCCAGGATGAATGGAAAGCCGAACTTGGCGTTGTAGTCGGCATTGAGCTGGTGAATCCGCGCGAATTCCGCTGGCGTGCAGTCGCTCAGGCCGGCCTTGCCCTGTTCGTGGGTCGATTCGGCGGTCAGGGTTTTGCTCAGCATCGCCTTGCCGGCGAGTTCAGGGTGGGCGCGGATCAGCGCGAGTTGCGCCTCGCGCGGGGCCTGGCGCACCGCATCGACCAGCGCCAGCTTGAGCTGCGCCAGGCTGGTGAACGGGCGCTGGTCCCAGGCTTGAACCGCAATCCACGGCGAATGCTCATAGGTGCCGTCCAGCAACTGCGTGAATTCGGCCTGCGAGGCGGCGTTGAGCTGGTCCAGGGTAATGGTCATTTGGATGCGCGCCAGACGAAGGCGGTTTGCGGGTTGAAGGGATGCGCCTGTTTCCAGTGGCGCGCGATGTCGATGCGCCGGGCCACCCAGACGCGGTCGTGCTGCTCGATATGGTCCAGGAAACGCTGCAGCGCGCGCAGGCGGCCGGGGCGGCCCAGGATGCGGCAGTGCATGCCGATGCTCAGCATGGCGGGCCGGTCCTCGCCCTCGGCATACAGCACGTCAAAGCTGTCGCGCAGGTAGGTGAAGAAATCATCGCCCTGCGAAAACCCCTGCGGCAGCGCAAAACGCATGTCGTTGGTGTCCAGCGTGTAGGGAACGACCAGTTGCGGCGCCAGCGCGCCATCGGTTTTCTCGACCTGCAGCCAGAACGGCAGGTCGTCGCCGTAGTAGTCGCTGTCGTACTCGAAGCCGCCGTGATCGGCCACCAGCCGGCGCGTGTGGGGGCTGTCGCGGCCGGTGTACCAGCCCAGCGGCCGCTCGCCGGTCAGGCCTTCGATGGCCTGCATGCCGCGCGCCATGTGCTCGCGCTCGGTGGCTTCGTCCACATTCTGGTAATTGATCCAGCGCCAGCCGTGGCAGGCGATTTCATGGCCGAGTTCCATGAATGCCGCCGCCACGTCCGGGCAGCGCTCCAGCGCCATGCCGACGCCGAACACCGTCAGCGGCAGGCCGCGCTTTTCAAACTCGCGCAGCAGCCGCCACACGCCGGCGCGGGCGCCGTATTCGTAAATGCCCTCCATGCTCAGGTGGCGGTCGGGAAAGGCGGGCGGGTTGAACATCTCGGACAAGAATTGCTCGCTGCCGGCGTCTCCGTGCAACACGGAGTTTTCCCCGCCTTCCTCGTAGTTCAGGACAAACTGCACCGCGATGCGGGCGCGGCCGGGCCATTGGGCGTGGGGCGGGTTGCGGCCGTAGCCGCTCAGGTCGCGTGGGTAGTTGGAGGGCATGGTCGTCGCTGATTTTCAAAAAGTCATGAAGGGACTGACGGGAACGGTTTATGCATGATGAACGCATACGGTAGCATCCTAAAACACAAGCCGCCTCCCGAAATGCCATGACGAAGCAGCAAGCAGAAACCGGGCCGGCGCTGTTCATTTCAACCCGCAGAAAGCTTTTCATGGGCCACCTCAGTACCCACGTTCTCGATACCATGCACGGCTGCCCGGCAGCCGGCATGAAACTCACGCTGCAGCGTATGGACGGCGCGCATGTCGAAACCCTCAAGGAAGTGGTCCTGAACCAGGACGGCCGCAGCGACGGCGGCCCGCTGCTCGATGCTTCAGCCATGGCGGCCGGTCGCTACCGGCTGCTGTTCGAGGTCGGTGATTATTTTCGCGCCCGGGGCGTGGCGCTGCCCGAGCCGGCGTTCATCGACACGGTGCCGGTGGACTTCGGCATCGCCGACGCCAGCGGCCACTACCATGTGCCGCTGCTCGTCAGCCCCTGGACCTACTCGACCTACCGCGGCTCATGATGGGCGCCTACCTGCCCTATGCCCTGGATTGGGCCAATTTGCTGCTGCGCTGGGCGCATGTCATCACCGCGATTGCCTGGATTGGTTCGTCGTTCTACTTTGTCTTTCTCGACAGCAGCCTGACCCGGCCGGTGGAGCCCGACCTGGTTGAAAAAGGCGTCGATGGCGAGTTGTGGGCGGTGCATGGCGGCGGCTTTTACCACCCGCAAAAATACATGGTGGCACCCAGGCAGATGCCGGAAAACCTGCACTGGTTTTACTGGGAGGCCTACTCGACCTGGCTGACCGGCTTTGCGCTGTTCACGGTGCTTTACCTCTTCAATGCCGCGACCTTTCTGGTGGACAAGAGCGTTTACGACTGGTCGGCCGGTGCGGCGATTGCTGCCGCGCTGGGCTTTCTGGTGGCCGGCTGGGGGGTGTACGACACGGTCTGCCGCGTTTTCGGCCAGAAAAAGAATGGTGATTTGATCGTCGGCGCGGGCCTGCTGGTGTTTGTCGTTTTTGCCTCGTGGCTGGCCTGCCAGCTGTTTGCCGGGCGGGCGGCGTTCCTGCTGGTCGGCGCCATGCTGGCCACCACCATGAGCGCCAACGTCTTCGTCTGGATCATTCCGGGCCAGCGCAAGGTGGTGGCGCAGCTCAAGGCCGGGCAGCCGGTCAACCCGGTTTACGGCTGGCGCGCCAAGCAGCGCAGCGTTCACAACACCTATTTCACGCTGCCGGTGCTGATCGCGATGCTGTCGAACCACTACGGCTGGCTGTCCGTGGGCGCCAACAACTGGCTGGTGCTGGTGCTGCTGATGCTGGCTGGCGCGCTGATCCGCCACAGTTTCGTGGCGCGCCACAAGGCCGGGGTGCAGGGCCGGCGCGCGCCCTGGGAATATGCTGTTGCGGGAACGGCGATGCTGGCCGGGCTGGTGGTCTGGATGGCGCCGCCGCCGCCCTCGACCGCAGCCATCGCCGCAGCCGCCAGGCCAGCCGGTTTTGCCGAGGTGAAATCAGTCATCGCCCAGCGCTGCGTGATGTGCCACAACGCGCAGCTGCAAAACAAGGGCATTGCGCTGCACACGCCCGAACTTCTCAAGCAGCACGCGCAGGCGGTCTATCAGCAGGCGGTCGTGCTCAGGCTCATGCCCTTCAACAATGCCACGCAGATCACCGAGGACGAGCGCGCCGTGATCAAGCGCTGGTTTGAAGCGGGCGCGCCGGTGAATTGAGCGGGCCAGGCCGTTTTTATGACGGCTGGTGATTGCTATTTAATTGATAGCTGCTTGCGCCCGCTGGTATTGCGCAAATGACCTGAATGGCTTGAAAATTCTGAATCATCGGCCGCCAGGGCGCCCAGGCGCTATTGCATGAACCCGATCCGGCCCTTGCTGACTGCGCTGCGCGGCAGGTCATCGACCTTCAGCATGCCCCGGCTGGCCAGCCGCGCGTTGCCGAACGCCGCCATCAGGGCGCGGCGCATTTCCCGGGGCACCAGGGTGGCCAGCTTGTCCAGCACATCGTCCGAAGGCGCGTCGTCGAAGCGCGAACCCCAGTTGTGGCCGGCGCGTATCGACTGGTAGAGGCGCCGTGCGATATGCCGCGCCTGGGCGGGCGTGAGCGGCTGGATCTCGAACACATTCATCCGGTTCAGGATCGGGTTGGGAATGCCGCGCGCATCGTTGGCCGTCGTGATCCACAGCACCTGGCTGGCATCGATGGGCACTTCGGCGAACTCGTCCACAAAGGAAGAGGCCGTGTCGTGCTCCAGCAGGCTGTACAGCGACCCGAGCGGGTCGTACTGGGCGTCGCTGGCGGCCTTGTCGATCTCGTCGATCACGATGACCGGGTTGGCGTAGCGGCCATCGACCAGCGACTCGAACACCTTGCCCGGCTTGGCGCCCTTCCACTGCGACGCCGATCCCGACAGCAGCCAGCCCGCCGTCAGCGATCCCATCGAGACCAGGTTCATGCCGGTGCCGATCAGGTCGGCCACCTGCCGGGCGAAATGCGTCTTGCCGATGCCCGGCTGGCCCAGCAGCAGCATGGGCGTGACCTCCAGCCCGTCGGTGCTGTCGTGGCTCAGGGCCACATGGCGCCGCACGTCGTCCAGCACGTCGGTGAAGTTGGGCAGCGCGTCGTAAAGGGGGGCCATTTCGGGGATGCCGCTGGGCTTCATCTGGAAGCGCTCGGGGCCTCGCTCCAGCATGCGCTCGTAGGTGCTGCGCAAGCTGTCGTGTTCGCGGGGTTCGCTGTTTTGCAGCTTGCCCAGCTTGCGCTCGACATCAGCAATCTGGTAGACACTTCGCACCTTGGCAACGGGTAGCGTGAAGGTGGGCGCCTGGGGAACGACTTGAATGGATTCCATCGAGCACTCCTTGTTGTTGAGCAGCGTGAACTTTCATTCAAACACAACTTTGCCTTTTTCTCTTCAAGGCATTTACAACACTCGCGCAGGCTGACGGGTTAATGGTGCGCCTGATATCCGCGCCCTGGCTGCCAGCATGAGATTGACCCTTGATGCCCTGTGGCCGGCGCGCTGGGCATGGTTGTGCGCGGTGCGTGATGGTCCACAATACGCCCGGCGGGGTGAAGCGAGACAACACAAAGCCTTCAGCCGTGGTCCCTTCTGCGGGACTCAGAACAAAAAAGGAGACCGCGTGAACATGACCGGCAGCAAGCTGATCCCTCTGTCAGGCACGGTACAGGGGACACCCGGCCGCAAGCTTTCCGATGAGGCGGGTCGTGCAAGCGAGGCACAGTTTCGCCTGCTGATGGACGCCATGCCCCAGATCGTCTGGATGATGCGGCCCGATGGCCAGGCGACTTACTTCAATCAGCGCTGGCTTGACTATTCAGGCTGGTCCCTGAAAGACAGTCTCGGTCACGGCTGGATTGGACTCGTTCATCCCGATGACAGCCTGCGGGTTTCCAGGCTTTTGGTGCAGGCCTGCGGCGGCGGCGGCGAGCCGTGTGAAATTGAATACCGGCTGCGCCGGGCCGACGGCGTCTATCGCTGGATGCTGGGCCGTACGGCTGCGCAATCTGATGCGGCAGGCCGGACGACCCAGTGGCTGGGTACCTTGACCGATATTGACGAGCTGAAGCAGGCCAAGGAGCTTCTGGAGAAAAATCTCTCCATGAACCGGATCGCCGGCAGGGTGGCGCATCTGGGCGGATGGGTGATTGAACTGCCGGAGCACACGCTGATCTGGTCGGATGAAAACTGCCTGATTCACGATACACCGCCCGGCTATCAGCCAACGCTGGAAGAGGGGATCGGCTACTTTTTTCCGGAACATCGGCCCATCGTTGCCCGTTATGTGCAGGACTGCGCGCAGCATGGCATTCCTTACGAATTCGTGCTGCCCAAGCTCACCGCCACGGGCCGGCGCATCTGGGTGCGGTCCATCGGCGAGGCGGTGCGCGATGAAGCGGGGAAAATTGTCAGCATCCAGGGCGCTTTTCAGGACATCTCGGAGCAAAAAGAGGCCGAGGCCCGCATGCTCGCCCTGGAGGCGCGGCTCACCGCCACGCTGGAAAGCATCACGGACGGCTTTTGCCTGATCGACAAGGACTGGAAGTTCACCTTCATGAACGGTCAGGCGCAGCGCATGCTCAAGCGCTGCCCGGAAGACCTGCTGGGCAAAACCCTATGGCAGGAATTTCCGGAAGCCGTGGGCACGCGCATCGAGCGCGAATGCCGCCTGTCGATGCAGGAGCAGCGCACGATCCGCCTTGAAACCTTTTACCTGCCGCTGAAGACCTGGTTTCATTTCCACATCTATCCCACGGAGGCCGGGCTCGCGGTTTACTTTCAGGACATCACCCAAAGACGCACGGAGCAAGCCCAGTTGCGCCTGCTGGAAACGGCGGTGTCGCGGCTGAACGACATGGTGGTCATCATGGAAGCCGAACCCTTCGATGCATCGGGCCGGCGCATTGTGTTTGTGAACGATGCGTTCGAGCGCCAGACCGGCTACAGCCGGAGCGACATTATCGGAAAGACGCCCACGCTTCTCTGGGGAGCCAACACCTGCCGCCCCGAGGTGGAGCGCATCCTCAGTGCCATGGACAACTGGCAGCCCGTGCGCGCTGAAGTGGTCATTTACACCAAGGCCGGCAAGGAGCTTTGGGTGGAAACCGACATTGCGCCCATCGCCAACGAGTCCGGCAAATTCACCCATTGGGTGGCTGTCGAGCGCGACATCACCGAGCGCAGGCAGCAGCAGCAGGAAATTCTGAGCCTGAACGGCGAACTCGAAGAGCGCGTGCTGCTGCGCACCGCCCAGCTTGCAACGGCCACCAGGGAGCTGGAATCCTTTGCCTATTCCGTCTCGCATGACCTGCGCTCGCCCCTCAATACCATCCATGCCTTCAGCCAGTTGCTGCTGAAGATTGACGGCGAGCAGATCAGCGACAAGGGCAAGCATTACCTGGACCGGATCGGTGTGGGCGTCAAGCAGATGGGTGATCTGATCGAGGGCCTGCTGGCCCTTGCGCAACTGTCCCGCGAGCAGATCAAGTCAGAGCAGGTTGATCTTTCCAACATCGCCCGGCGCATCGAACAGGACTACCGGGAGCGTGAGCCGCAGCGCCAGGCGCAGCTGCGCATTCAGGATGGCCTGAGCGCGCAGGGCGACGCCCGCCTGCTGTCGGCCGTCTTTCAAAACCTGCTGGGCAACGCGTGGAAATTCACTTCCCGGCAGTCGCTGGCGCACATTGAGGTCGGCAGCGAATCGGGCATTGATGGCGACACCGTCTTTTTCGTCAAGGACAACGGTGCCGGGTTTGACATGGCTTTCGCGCACAAGCTGTTTGGCACCTTCGAGCGCCTGCACTCGCCGGGGGATTTTTCGGGGGCCGGCATCGGGCTGGCGACCGTGAAGCGCATCATTGAACGCCACGGCGGCCGCGTCTGGGCTGACAGCAAGTTGAACGAAGGCGCGAGGTTCTTCTTTACCCTGGGCCGCAAGGAGGGCGCTCAGACCAGCCTGGCCGCCTGAAGCTCTTTTTTCACGTAGGCGTAATACAGCGGTGCGGCGACCAGGCCCGGCAGTCCGAACACCGCCTCGCCGATGAACATGGCGGCCAGCAGCTCCCAGGCTGCGGTGTTGGTCTGTTTGCCCAGTATCTTGGCATTGATGACGTATTCGGTCTTGTGAATCAAGATCAGGAAGACCAGGCAGGCCAGGCCGACCGCCGGAGACACCGAAACCCCGACGAGCGTGACCACGCTGTTGCAAACCAGATTGCCGACAATCGGAATCAGGCCGGCGAAGAAGGTGAGCGTCACCAGTTCGGCAATGTAGGGCATGCGCACGCCAAACAGCGGCAGCACCGCCAGCAGGAACACGGCGGTGAAGAAGGCATTGACGGCGGCTATCCAGAATTGAGCGACCACGATCTGGCGGAAGGCCTCGATGAAATGGCCGGCACGCATGCGAATCTCAAACCGCAGCGGCGCGCTGGTCGGCATTCTGAACGTGCCCTTGATCAGGGCGCCAACCACCAGGCCCACGTAGGCCAGCAAAAAGCCGCGCAGGCCGGCAGTACCGAATCCTGTCAGCGCCTGGGCCTTCGATTTCAGGTAGGCGGCCAGCCAGACCTGGGCCTCGGTGAGTTCGTCGGGCAGGTGAATGGCCAGGTCGGCAGGGAGTTTCTGGCGGATTTCCAGCACGGTGCTGGCCAGGTAGTGCAGCAGCGCCTGGTATTGCCCGACGACGCCAAAGGCCATGCCTTTGGCGTTGGCCAGCAAAACGCCCAGGCCAATCAAAGGCAAAAGGACGACCACGGCCGCCGCCAGCGCGGGGCTCAGCCGGGGTCCACGGATGCGGCCTTCGCCGGCCAGCGCCACCGCCAAAAGATAGCCCAGGCAAACCGCCAGCAAACCGGGCAGCAGCCCATAGACAAGCGTGCCGACGCACAGCAGGAATGCCAGCACGTAGCTGGCAATCTTGATGGGCGCGGCGATGGAGATGGAGATGGGTTTGGGAGAAGGCGCGGGGGGTATCTGTTTGGACATGGGGCGGCTGGGAGGGTTGATTCGATTTTGACATCTCTCCACGCACTGGCCTCATAAAAAAAGCCGCCCGGTGCGAACCGGGCGGCTTTTGCCTCTCAGTTCAATCGGGCTTTCAGAACAGCGATCCGCCAGTCAGCGGGAACGGCGTGGTGTCGTTGCGCGTCCAGTTGGCGGTGTTGGCAATGCGGGCGCGCAGCGCAGGCAGGTCGGTGGTGGCCAGCGAGCCGCTGTAGCGCACGTTGTCTTCGGGCGCAAAGGCGCTGAAGGCGCCAGCGCCGCCAACGGCCGCCTGTATCTGCGTGTCCAGGCCTCCAGCATTGCCCAGGTTGATGGCGGCAAGGTAGCGGTCAATGACCAGGGTGGGCATGCCTGCTGCCGGCGCGGAGGGGATGGAGCCCTGGAAGGCAAAGTAGGTTTCGGCGGACGTGCTGATGCCGCCGCCCGAACCCACGATGCTGCCCTTGTCGCTGGTGGGTACGGTGGCATCGGTCAGGATGGTGACGACGGTGCCGGTCGCATAGGCTTTGTCCGCGGTCCACAGGAACGCCGACTCGTTGGTCGCCGTCAGTGAATCCCTGTCGCTGAAGCCGATTTGCGTTCCGGCGCTGATGTCGCGCATCAAGATGAAGGCGACGGCATCCGGCGTGTCGGCATTGGCGGCAATGAACAGCAGGTCGCCTGCCGCCAGCGTGGTGGGCGGGGTAGTGCCCGCCGTGATGAAGTTCAGCAGCGTGGTGTCGCTGATGCCGGCAAAGCTGTTGCCCGCCGGATCGGCCAGGGCCGTGGCCGACACCAGCACGCTGTAGCCCGTGCCGGTGCGCAGGTCGGCGGTCAGGTTCAGGGTGACGGTGCCACCGCTGACCGTGACCTGTGCCGTGTCGCTGGCGTTGATCGTGCGCACGTCGTCGCTGCCGTTGGTCAGGGTGAAGGTGCCGGCGCCGGCGCGAACGGCTTCGCTGAAGGTCAGCGTGAGGTTGGCGCCAGCGGCGATGCCGGTCGCATTGTCAAGCGGCGTGCTGGACGCCAGCGTGGGCGCCGTGGTGTCCGGCACGCTGGTGAAGGCCAGCGTCTGGGCGCTGTTCACGGCCAGGGTCGCCAGGCCGCTGGCATCGCGGAACACGCCGCTGGCGTACTGGATGCTGTAGGCGGTGTCGGGGATCAGGTCGGCGGTCGGGTTGATCTTGACGGTGCCGCCGCTGATGGTGACCTGGGTCGTGTCCGTCACGGCAATCGTGCGGGTGTCGCCGCCGCTGCCCATCAGCGTGATGTTGCCGGTGCCTGCCGTCACGGCGGCCGGGAAGGTCAGGTAGGCGTTGCTGCCCAGGCCCACTTTCGCGCTGGTGCGCGTCGGGACGTACACCCACAGCTGCGGCAATGCCTGGCTGCCACCGCCGGCCTCGTTGGTGACATACATGTTGAGCTGCTTGTCGAAGGTGATGCCTTCGTGCTGCGCTGCCTGGGGAATGTCGAGCGAGCCCAAAATTCGGCCTGCGCGGTCCATCTTCAAAATGCGGCCGGTGTCGTTGCTCAGCACCATCAGGTGGCTGTAGTCGGCGGCGGCGGCCGGCAGCGTGTTCGACAAGGCATGGATGTCGCCAAAGTCCGCCACGCCGGCCAGCGCCGGGTCAAACAGGTTGGTCGGATTTTCGGTGGTGGCCGAGCCGTTGGAGGCGGTGCCTGCGGTGAAGTCCAGCGTGGTCTGAAAAATGCCAAGGGGCGTCAATTCCTTGACAAACACATAGCCCTTGGTGAGCGGGTCAAACGTCACGCCTTCCAGGCCGACATTTCCCACGGTGGTGCCCAGCTTGATGGTGCGCACGGTGGCTGCGTCCAGCGTGGTGCCTGCGCGGTAGGTCAGCAGGTTGGCGCTGCGCAAGCGTTCATTGGCCACCACGAACTGGCCGCCGCCAATGGACGTGATGCCTTCCGGGTCGGCGAACAGGCCGGCGGGCAGGTCCATGGTGTCGATCACCGTGCCGGTTTTTGAAATCTGCGTGATGTAGGTGCCTTCGTCGCCAATGATGAACAGGCTGTCGGTGGCTTCGTTGTAGGTCACCGCCGAGACTTCGGCCGCAATCTGGTTGGCTCCCGCCGTCAGGTTGACGGGCAGGGTGTAGCGGCCGGTCAGCGTGTAGTTACTCAGGTCCAGGCTTTCCTGGGGCGACACAAAGGACAAGGTGGGGTTGCCCAGCGCCACAGGCGCTGAAACAGGCAAGGCATCATCGCCGCCGCCGCAAGCGGACAGGGCCAGCGCACTGCACAGGGCCACCGAGGCCAGTTTCCAGCGCGGCGCGGTTAAACGGGAAGTAGGCGAAGCAAGTCGCATGGCGGAGCCTTTTTGTAACAAAAAACCCAAAGCGTAAAAGCGCGGAGTGTCAGGCTTGTGACAAGCTGGCAGCGCTTGAGTGGCAGTCCGGCCCTGTCAATCGCCCGGCGCGGTTCAGCGCAACGCCCGGATATTTCCCCTCAAATCGCAATCGGGTCCACATCAATCGCCCAGCGCACCAGGCTTTTGAATTCCGCCTGCCTGCGGGTTTCAAACAGCAGCGGCTGCCAGGCGGCCAGAAAGCCCTGCAGTGCCTTGCGCGACGGGCTTTCGACCAGCATTTGCGCGCGCTCGATATTCGCCACGCGCTGGATCGTCATCGGCACGGCCGGGTAGGCCATGACGTGGGCATGGCCGGGCAGTTGCTGCGCCTGGGCGGCTTCGGCGGCGGCGTTCAGGAAACCCTGGGCGACTTCCTGGGTCTTGGCGTCGGCCCGTATCAAGGCTGAAAAACCGAACGGCGACAGGCCGGCCGCCAGCCGCTCGGCCAGTTGCTGCTCGGCAAAATCCGGGTAGTCGTGGCGCTTCAGCGCCTCGAACAGCAGGTGGTCGGGGTGAAAGGTCTGCACCCACATTTCGCTGGCTGCGCTGCGCTGGGCATCGCGGCCGGCGCGGCCCGCCGCCTGCATCAACAGGCTGAACAAGCGCTCGGGCGCGCGGAAGTCGCTTGAAAACAGCGCGCTGTCGGTGTTGATGGCGGCCACCAGCGTGATGCGCCTGAAGTCGTGGCCCTTGGCGATCATCTGCGTGCCGACCAGCACATCGACCTCGCCGGCATGCACGCTGGCCAGCTGCGATTCGAGCGAACCCTTGAGCCGGGTGCTGTCGGCGTCGATGCGGGCAATGCGCACCGGGCCGCCGTCGGGCCGCGTGACATTGGCCAGCAGTTCGGCCAAGTGTTCTTCGAGCCGCTCGGTGCCGCGCCCGACCGGGGCGATGTCGATGTTGCCGCACTTCGGGCAGGCGCGCGGCACGCGTTCGGTGAAGCCGCAGTGGTGGCAGCGCAGCGTGCGGTCGATCTTGTGGAACACGCGGTAGGCGCTGCAGTGCGGGCAGTCGCTCTTCCAGTCGCAGTCCAGGCAGGCCAGCACCGGCGCATAGCCGCGCCGGTTGAGGAAAATCATCGACTGCTCGCCGCGCGCCACCCGCTCGCCGATGGCCGCCAGCAGCGGCGGCGCGATGACGCAATGCTTGGGCTGATGGTTCATGTCCACCCGCCTGACCGTGGGCAGTTGACCCGCCTCGGCCGGCGTGGGCGCGCCAATCCTTTCGCTCATGTTCAGGCGCTGGTAGCGGCCCACAATCGTCGCCTGCCAGCTTTCCAGCGAGGGCGTGGCCGAGCCCAGCAGCACGCGGCAGGCGCCGTGCGGATGGTCTCTGTCGCGGGTTTCTAGCCGGGCGCGGTACACCGCCAGGTCGCGCGCCGAGTAACGCGCGCCTTCCTGCTGCTTGTAGCTGGGGTCGTGCTCTTCATCGACCACCAGCAGGCGCAAATTGGGCATGGACGCGAACACGGCCATGCGCGTTCCCAGCACCAGCCGTGCCTGGCCCGAATGCGCGGCCAGCCAGCCCTTGAGCCGCTGCGCGGGGCTCAGGCCGCTGTGCATCGGCACGACGCGCTCCCGGCCCAGATGGGCAAAGCGCGCTTCAAACCGGGCCTGCAGCTGCGGCGTGAGGTTGATCTCGGGCACCATCACCAGCACTTGCGCCTCGGGGTCTTGCGCCAGGACTTTGGCTGCCGCGCGCAGGTACACCTCGGTCTTGCCGCTGCCGGTGGCGCCAAACAGCAGCGCGGGCCGCTGTTTTTCACTGGTTTCAGCATCAAATTCGGCTATTGCGCACGCCTGCTGTGCGCTGAGTGCTATTAAATCAGTAGTATCTTGCGCGTGGCTGGTGTCCATGACCGTCCGCTTGAGCCGGCGCGCCAGCTGCAGCGTCGTGAGGTCGCGCAACTGCGGCGGCAAGGCAGCCAGCGCCACCTCGCCGAGCGAGCGCTGGTAATAGCCGGCGGTAAAGGCCACCAGCCGGCGCCAAGTCGATGACAGCGGCGCCAGTCCGTCCAGCACGCTGGCAATGTCGCGGATGGCTTCTTCGGGCATGCCGCCGCTGTCCGGCAACACCTGCCACACCACGCCCAGCACCTCGCGCCTGCCAAACGGAACGCGCACCAGCGTGCCGGGGCTGAGCGGCAAGGCGCTGCGGTAGGTCAGCGGGCCGGCGATGGCGCTGTGCGCCGGCGTGGCAACCACTATCTGTAACCAGTGGCTCATGGAAAGCGCCTAAATCGGTGTAAACCCCTGAAAGCGCATCCGGGCAGGTGGCTAAGTCCTTGATTCTTCACTGTTTTGGAGTTGTCCAGATTTTCTGTGGATAACTTTGTTGATAGCTTATTGCAAGAGGCCGCAAAGCCTTGTAAATCAAGGCTTTCATTAAACTGCCCGGCAAAAAGGCAATTTAAATTTTCTTTATGAATCAACGACTTACGTTTGCTATGGGTTTGATAGTGGGATGCAGGAAAGCAACTCGACCTTGAATAGCTGTACCACAGGTTTTGTGTATAAGTCTGATGGCGGGCGCTATTTTTTTGTGGTAAAGGTGCCTGAAAACGCCCGGATCAGCCTTTTTGAGGCGGATACACCCGCGTTTTCAGCCCTGCTGTTTTCGCAGGCTGCGCGAGTGCGAATGCACCGCGCGCACCAGCACTTCGACGCTTTCAGGCGGCGTGTGCTGGCTGATGCCGTGGCCCAGATTGAAGATCTGCGTCGGTCCGGTTTGCGTCAGGTCGGTGTGTGGCGCGCCGAAGCTGTTCAGCACGGCGGCCACTTCGGCCTCGATCTGCGCCGGGTTGGCAAACAGCACGTTCGGATCGAGATTGCCCTGCAGCGCCTTGGCATTCGGGCCGTTTTCGCCGACCAGCGCGCGCGCCCTGGCGAGGTTCACGGTCCAGTCCAGGCCCAGCACTTCGCAGTCGAGCTGCTTCATGGATTCCAGCCACTGGCCGCCGCCCTTGGTGAACACCAGGCGCGGAATGGTCACGCCCTTGTGTTCGCGCTTGAGCTGACTCAGCACGCGCGCGGTGTAGGCCAGGCTGAAGGTGTGAAAGGCCGCATCGGCCAGCACGCCGCCCCAGCTGTCGAAAATCATCACCGCCTGGGCGCCGGCTTCGATCTGCGCGTTCAGGTACAGCGCCACGGCGTCGGCGTTGATGGCCAGCATCTTGTGCATCAGGTCCGGGCGCTGATAGAGCATGGTCTTGACCAGCCGGTAGTCGTCCGAGCCGGCGCCTTCAACCATGTAGCAGGCCAGCGTCCAGGGGCTGCCCGAAAAGCCGATCAGCGGCACCCGGCCGTTGAGCGCCTTGCGGATCGACGTGACGGCGTCGAACACGTAGCGCAGCTTGTTCATGTCGGGCACTTCGAGCTTGTTGACGGCCGCTTCGTCGCGGATGGGCGTGGCGAATCTCGGGCCTTCGCCGAGCGCGAACGACAGGCCCAGGCCCATGGCGTCGGGCACCGTCAGGATGTCGCTGAACAAAATGGCGGCATCAAGCGGAAAGCGCTCCAGCGGCTGCAGCGTGACTTCGGTGGCGTAGTCGGTGTTGGTCGCCAGCCCCATGAAGCTGCCGGCCTTGGCGCGCGTGGCCTTGTATTCGGGCAAATAGCGGCCAGCCTGGCGCATCAGCCAGACCGGGGTGTGGTCGGTCGCCTGACGCAGGCAGGCACGCAGGAAAGTGTCGTTTTGAAGGGGTGCGAACATGGGGGGATTGTCTCAGGTGTGGGTGGGTGATAGTGCTGGCCGCCGAGCTTGTTCGGCTTTACCATGGTGGCGTCAATTTGTTCTTCGACCCGGAAAGGGATTAGTCATGCACATAAGTGACCAGGAATATTTTCGCAGCTGTATTGCCCGGGAGCGGCAACTGGCGCAACTGCTCGGCCATCGCCATATCGAGGAGTGCTACGAAAGCGCCGGAACGCTCTGGGACAACAACCAGGCCCTGCCGAAATGGACCCGCGACTGGCGGGCCTGCGGACCCTTGATGACCGAATACGGCATCACGGTCAGCTATGGCGATGGGCCAGGGCATGGCGGGCTGGCGCGAATCGGCGCGACCACGGTGCATTTTACCGACCACCCGACGCGCGACCGGGCGGTGATGTACGGCATCGTGAAGGAGCTGATCTTCTTGATCGAGCATGGCAAGGTCGGCAGGCCGGTCCAGGCCGCCTGATCGTTTTTACTCTATTTTTGATAGCTGCTGGCGCCCGTCCTGATTGCGCTGGCGGCATAAAATGCTACTAAAAAATGTTGCACCAACAATTTAGTGCAGCACTGCATTGAGTTTTTGTACGGCCACTTGGGCCGCCAGGCGCACGGCGCCTGCGCAATGCGAATCCGTGGCCGAGAGCAGCAGCACATGGTCATTGACCAGACGGCCAATGAACCACAGCCCACCGAGCGTCCACATCATCAACTCATCCACGCGTCCGGCTTTCAGCGCGGACAGGCAATCATCCACCTGTGCCACCACGCCTGCGGCGCAGGCCGCAGGCGTGTCTCCGCTGAACAGCCGGGTGGCCACCAGCACCAGGCCATCCGGCGTGGCAATGACGGCGCCGCCAAAAGACGGGCAACTCTCCTGCAGTGCATCCAAAATTTCCTGGCTATTTTTCTGCATCATGGTTTCTCTGTAGCGGCTGGGGCTGGCATCCTTGAACCAGATCAGCGCCCAGGCGCAGCATCACCGGATGCTTCAAGTCAATCCGGGAACTGGCGCAAAAATACAGCGTTCTGTCGGTAAAGCACAGCTGCATCCGAAAGTTCATCACCGACCCGTCATCCCACGGCAAGTGCGCCGCCAGCGCCTGCGCCCGCTGCGCGGACAGGCCGGCCTGGGCAATACAAAACCCATCGTCAGAGGCCAGCATGATCTCACCGCGCCCCCCGGAAATGTCGATTAAATCCTGCGCCAGACCCGCAATGCCCTGGCGCAAGCCCGCGCGCAGCGCCGGGCTCGCTGCCGCGCACAGGGGCGCGGCGCCGTCTTGCACCTCGATGCTCGCCTGGCGGTTGAGCGCGAACAAGGCTCGGGCAATGGCCTGAACCGGGTGGCGCAAGGCGGATGCCAGCGCCTGCACATTCAGTTCAACGGCTTCGGGCGCCCCGAGCAAGTGTTCAAACAAGCGGCGCTCCAGGCTGGGCGGCCTGACGGACAGCCAGGTCAGCACACCGCCTGGCCTGGGCAGCAGGTAGCGGCTCATTCAGGCCACGCGCCCAGCGCCTTGGCCCGAACGCATTTCAAGCCTCCCTGGGCTCGGTTAATTCGGACACTGCCCGCGCCGTGGTCCGGGTGTCGAGGATCAGTTGCCCCAGTTTCGCCGAAGGGGTGGCCGCCACGGCCAGAACACCGGTTTCGCCAGCCCGGGTCAGCAGCATGGGCCCCAGGCTGCCATCAAGGATGATCTGCCGCAGATCGCCCCTGCGAACCTCTTTGGCGGCGCGATTGGCCAGTGCCAGCAGGGACGCGCACATGGCGCCGAAACGATCGACATCGACCTCCCTGGACATGACGGAGGCAATGATCAGGCCATCATGAGAAACCAGCGCGGCCGCTTCCACCGTGTCCGAGGAAGCACACAAACTGCGCAGCGCCGCCCGGATTTTGCTGGCAGTCACTTCAGCTGAACTGTTGTCGAAATTCATATAAACAACCTATTCATTGCAAGCAGCCGTAGCGGCGCCGCCTGACCGTTTCTCTTTTCAAAGAAGGCCATGGCGGCATTCCTCGACCTTAAAGAGACGATTCGATGGTAGGCATGGCCATGCGCGACTTGGTCAGCACCATGCCCAGGTTGGCGCCCTTGCGGCAGACAAAGCAGGCCACCTGCTGCTGGCGTTTGCCGCGCAGGAACACATGGATCAGGTTGTCGCTGTTGACGATGATTTCCTGGAAATAGTGATGCTCATTGTTGTCGGGCAGGCCACGGGCTTTGCGGAAAATATTTTCAATCGCCGACACGTTGGGGCCCTGGAACAGGTCGGTCGTCGCGGCGGCCAGCAAGTCGAACACTTCGCCCGGGTGCGAATCCACGGATTTCATGCTCAGAATCATGCCGGAAGACAAGTCCACATAGCCTGCGGCTACGCATTCCGGAATGCTGGTGACTGCTTTTTGCAGTGCATTGTCAAGAGCGCTCATGGCGGTTTTCCTTTTGGATGGGTTGATTTAAGAAGGCTTCTTCGCATTGAAGGCGGGGCTGGAAAGCTGCTTGCCTGTCGGTGGATGCGCCACCAGTTGGGCAAACTTTTCCAAAAACTTTTCCTGTTCAAGCGACTGGATCATCCTGGCCTCCAGGCGCCGCACATGCGCCATCGCGCCTGCGCCGCTAACCTGTCCGGCCCCCAGCCAGATCAGGTACATGGCCAGCACCGTTCCGGTGCGTCCAAGACCGGCTTTGCAATGAACCGCCACCACTTCGCCGCGCTGAAGGCAGCGATCGATGCTTTCGCACAAAAACCAGGCCTGGGTCGATGTCGGGGCGTTCATGTCACGAATAGGCAGCGCCGTGCACTGGATGTCGTAGAGCGCCGCCAGCGTGGCATCGAAAGGGGTTTCCGTGAGTGAAATCAAGCGGGTAATGCCGGCATTGCGCAACGCGTTCAGATCCTGCTGCGTGTCATGCACGATGCCCGGCAAAGGCGTTCCGGCCAGCTTTCCTTCAATCAGCCAGACAAAGCCGCGAGGCCCGCAAAATGCGCTTTTTGCCGCCGGGTCTGGCTGCCAGTGCGGCATGGCCGGCCTTGCGGGCAAGGATGCGGCCGGCTGGACTTTGTCGGCAATAGCCGGAGGGACTGGTTTCACCGACGCCTGCCGCGCTGGCTCGTGGGCGGCGGCAAGCGCATCGCCAGCGGTCTGGTCCGCGATTCCCGCCTCGGGGCAGGAGCCGCTGCGCAAGTAGTGTTGCGCAGCGGCGCTTTGCGGGCGCAGGAAGAAATCGTCTTTGGCCGCACTTTCCTGGACCACGCCATCGGCCATCAGGACGACTTCCTGCGCAATCTGACGCGTCTGGGCCAGGTGGTGAGACACCATCAGCACCGCCCGTTCGCTCGCCAGGAGTTCCAGCAGGTCCAGAACGGCTTGCGCGCCATCGGGCGGCAAATTCGCTGTCGGCTCATCCACCATGAGCAAGGCCGGCCCTGACAGGCTCTGCCTGAGAATGGCGATGATCTGCCGCTCATGCGGCGGCAGGTCGATCACCGGAGTCGCCAGCTTGGCCGTCAGCACGGCTTGCCCGGTTTTCTCTAGGAAATCGCGCACCATGTCGAGCTGCCGCGCACGCGTCAGGCTGGAGCGCTGCGGCAATTTGGTGACCAGGCTGTCCTGAACCGTGGCCATCAGGAAATCCGCTTTTTGCGCTACCAGGGCCGGTCTGTGCAGCGGCGACAACGGCTCGCCTTCGTAAATGCGCTGGCCCCACGTTCGCATCGAAGGGTTGGTATCGTTGAGCCCCGCCAGGCTGCGCAGCAAGGTGGATTTGCCGGTGCCCGAGGGGCCGAGCAACACCGTGCATCCCCTGGACGGGATCGACAGGCTCATGTCGAGCAAGATGGTGCGCGTGCCGAAAGCCACGCCAAATCCCTGAAGAACAAGAACCGGCTTCATCGGACTGCCAGCCGGGGAATCACTTTGGGAAAGCGCGCCGCCATCTCCAGCTGCGCCACCATGACCAGCAACAGGCTGCGAACATGGCTGCGAAGGCGTGCGTCCACCTCGATCACAGGCGGCATGACGCCGTAAAACACAATTTTTTCCTGGCGCAGGTGGTCCTCGTAAATGCTCAAGGGTCGCTCGGGTTTCTCGTCAATGTGCGTGATCCCGATGACCATGGGCAGGCCATTTCCAGGAACGCGCTCACGGATGGCCTGGAGGTAATGATCGAGTTCAGCCAGCGGGTCTGGACTGGCGTGGTTCAGCAGCAGCGCGACCCCTTTGGCCTGCAGCAGCAAAATGTCCCACATGAAGTCAAACCGGTCTTGCCCCGGCGCGCCATACAGCCGCAGCTTGTCATGGCCTGACAAATGCAGAACCCCGACATCCATCGACACGGTGGTGTGGGATTTGAGCTTGCGCACATCGTCAGTGGCGCGCACATCGGTATTGATCACTTCAATATCCGAAATGCTTTTGATGGCCTCGGTCTTACCCGAGCCCACAGGCCCCATGAACAAAATTCCCCATTCCATGAGCGGCCTACTTTCGGCTTGTCAGCCGTTGCCAGACTTTGCCCAGAAATGAGGAGGTCGCCGCAGGGAGTTCGGGGTTTTTCGCCGGCTCGGCACTGGGCCGCGCGGTTTGTTCGGCCGTCGCCGTGCCGCCCAGGGCACAAATGTGGCCTTTGTCGTAAAGCTTACGCAGCAGCGGGTAAGTGGTTTGAGGCGGCATGTCCAGCATGGCCGGAATCAGCATGCCGACCGATGGCTTGCGCGCCAGCAGCGCACAGATGCGGGTCACCTGCGGCGCGGTGTCGAGCAGCAACTCTGACAGGGGAGGCCAGGAAGCCAGCTGCAAAATTCTGTGTTGCAGGTTGCTGTCAAGAAAAGAAATTTCATTTGAAAGAGTCTGCATTTTTGCCCGATGGTGGATGTTGTGAACTGCCTTTTGTGACGGTTTGGTTACATATACCCTCGGGCAACGCATGCTTCATGCCATCTTGTGTCGCCTGTAAAAATGACCTTGCTTTTGATGTTCAGCCTGGGATGGAGGCCTCAAGCGCCATGCGCGTTGGTTGCCGCAGCGTCCGGGTGCCTGAGCAGCAGGCGTTCCAGCGCATTGAGCGTGTCATAGGACTCGGCGAAGTCGGCGAACAGCGCGGCATTGTCGGGCGCGGCGGCCTGGCCGTGCCAGCCGGCGCGGAACGCCTCGAAAATCTCGCCAAAGCTTTTCTGGCCGTCGATCAGGCGCAGGATCTTCGCGCCGTATTTGCCGGGATTGACCATCACCGAGACACCCGAATGCTGGTGCATGAGCCGGAAGGGCTGGCCCTTGTTGCTGCCAAAGACCTGCGCCGCGATCTCGCCGGTCAGCGGCTCATGGTAGAAAAACGGAATGTACGCGGCATCGCCATACGGCGCGACGCACGCGGCATCGGGCGTGAGGTAGAGCGAGTGCGTGATGATGTTGCCGATCATCAGCTCGGCCATTTCATACTGCTGGCGCAGCGGCAGCTGGCGTAGCTCGGTGGCCATGGCGGGTGGCTTGTTGCCCAGCACCATGTGCGGCAAATACGGCGAGCGGCCGCGCTGCACATCGCTGAAGTTCAGGTGCATGCCGTGCTGGCTGCCCAGCCAGTCGAACAGCTCGCCCACCGAGTACGAGCGGTCCTGCGAATGCAGCAGCAGGTCGTAGATGCCGGCGTCGCCCATCTTGTGGTCGTGGTACAGCGATTCGCTGCCCATGAACCAGTTGCTGGCCGGCAGGCTGCCGAGCAGGTCGCGGGTGTTGGCCAGCTTGCGCTTGTCGTCGGCTTCCCGGGCGGTGCCGGCGCCATTGGCCATGCGCATCAGCGCCTGCATCTGGTACACCCCCGTGCGCCCGGTCGTGGCGTACAGCATCAGGCCGATGGCGCCCTCGGGTTTGAGCGCGCTCAGCAGCACCCGCAGCCCCAGGTCCGGGTCGGCCAGGTGGTGCAGCACGCCGCTGCAGTTGATGTAGTCGAACTTGCCCAGGCCCAGCGCGGGCAGGCTCAGCAGCGAGTAATGCACCCAGGTGATGTTCGTCAGGCCCCGGATTTTGGCGCGTTCCTGCGCCAGCACGATACTGGCGTGGCTCATGTCCAGGTGGACGATTTCGGCATTCGTGTGGCGCAGCTGCTCGGCCAGGAAAATCGTCGCGTCGCCAGTGCCGCCGCCGGCCACAAGCGCCCGGAAGCCGTTTTGAAACGACTGCTTTCCGGCAAAGCAGTAGTGGTTGATCATCGGCAGGTCTTCCAGCCAGGTCTGCACCAGGCGCTTGTGCTCGTCCTGCGGATTGCGGGGCGGGTAGGGCAGGGCTTCGTACTGGCTTTTGACCTTGGGCAGGTGGTTCTGGGGCATGGGCGTCTTGAAGGAGTTGGGGGCTGGGGGCTGGGAAAAGGCTTATTGTCGGCGCGCCGATTGGTTATTTTTAATCCCGTTTTCGCTCTTTTTTTGATAGCTGTTTGCGCACGTGCTTATTGCGCTAGAGGCACTTTTATACCTGAAAATAGAGTTTCAAGCCAAAATCAGGCCGCCAGAGGGCGTGAAAGCGCTGCTTGGGAAGGAAAAACCGCTGATTTTCAGCATCAAATCAGCCTCTAGCGCAATGGGAACGTGCGCAAGAAGCTATGTAATTCATAGCACAGCCAAGACCCGGCCTTCGGGGGAATGACGGAAATAAACGGTAGATTTGCCATTTCTGGCTCCCTGGGGGCTTTTTTGCTTGGCGGTGTTGGCGGGGCAAAATAGTTCCGCTCTACCATCGGGAATAGTGAACCCACCGCGTTTGGCCGGGATTCGGCTTGAAGCTGCATCGAAGCAGTTGCTGGAAATTGCCGGGTTTTCTGCTATTTTTAATGTAGCTAACTATTGAATAAGGAAAACGGTAAATGGCGGTTTTTGTAGTTGAACTTGCCACGTTACGCAGCAGTACCTTGAGGCATATATCGTTAGGCAACTAAACGGACGAATAGCGCGATGGAACAGTTAAGAGACTACTCTGACGAACGGTTGCTCCTAGGCTGCATTTACTGTGGGGCTCAAGACAACACGCGTGAGCATGTTCCTTCACGTGTATTGCTGGACAAGCCATATCCTGAAAATCTTCCTGTAGTCGGCGCTTGTCACCCCTGCAACAACGGGTTCTCCAAAGATGAGGAGTACGTTGCATGCCTGATTGAGTCGGTTATTGCGGGGGCGGCCAACCCCGCAAAAATCCGACGCCCAAGCATTGCAGCCTTACTAGAGAGATCTCCAGTTCTGCGGGAGCGCATTGAGTCATCTAAGACCCTCGATGGCAACAAGACAGTGTTCGAAGTCGAACACGAAAGAGTCCGTCGTGTTCTTCTAAAGCTCGCAAGATGCCATGCAGCCTACGAACTGAAGCAGGAGTGCCGCGAAGAGCCCATTTCTATCTGGTGGCAGCCCTTGGAACTGCTCACAGAGCAATTCTTGGAAGAGTTCAACGCCCCTCATGTAATTCAGACTTACGGAGAGATAGGCTCACGCGGCATGCAGCGCTTGCGTGTGGCAGAGGTAAAGCTTGCAGGACCGAACGGCGAAGAGCAGCTTTTGCATCTAATCCTCAACGATTGGGTGGACGTACAAGAGGGGCGCTATAGGTATCACGCGATTGATGATGGAGGCCTTGTGCGCATCAAAATTGTCATTGGTGAGTATTTAGCCTCTGAGGCAGCATGGGAAATTTGATATGCGAGCGAACATTTCCATTATTCAATTCGCGCAACATTGCCTAACAGGTCGTTCAACAGGGACGTCAATGGTTCGCATTGCCGCCCGTTAACTTTAGCGTTAACAACTGATATCCACATCACCGCACCGGCAAGAACTGCAGGAAGGTTCCGCCCGCCAAATTCTGCACATAGGTGATGACGGCGCGGCGGTATTTTTCGGTCACCACCTCGGCCAGCAGGTCGAGCCGGCCGATCACCTTGCCGAATTCGCGCTCGAAACTCAGGTTGCGGTCCAGGCCCGAGATGTCGTCGGCCAGCAGCAGCGCCTGGCCCGCCGCGTTGCGCCGGCTCGACAGCAGCCAGACGGCGATTTCGATGTTGCGCGCCGCGTTGTAAAGATGTTGCGCGTCCAGGCTGTCGATCAGGTAGAGCGTGGTTTTGCCGCCGTGGGCCGTGACCAGCATGTCGGCGCTGGCCGCCACGAAGGCCGCCACGCGGTCGCCGGTGAAGTCAGGGCTCAGCGCCAGCGACAGCGCCGCGATGTCGCGCTTGCCCTGCAGTTCGGGCCAGGGCGTTGCGCTGTCGATGGCTTGGCGCAGTTCCGACAGGGCCGCTTCACGGCTGCTGGCGCCGGACCGGCGCCATTCGGCCGGATTGCGCCGATACAGCTTGTCGGCAATGCGCAGCAGGCTGTCCAGGTTGTCGCGCATGCCGAGCGTGGCCATGCGGTTCACGTCCGACTGGGCCAGCTCCGTCGGCCGCAGGGGCGCGACCTGCGTTTCGCCGCGCGTGCCGAGCACCGAACTGCCGCAGCCCGCCAGCGCCAGCGCGGCCAGCACGAAAACAAAGTGCGCAAAAGGCGAAAAAGGCGGCAGGGGGCCGCGAAACTCACGCACGTCTCAGCGCGCTGGCGCGGCCGGCTGCGCCAGCGGCTTGAGCAGGCCGCTGGACATCAGCACCCGGTGGTCAATCTTGATGCAGTGGTCCTGCACCACCAGCAGGCCGGCGGCTTCGGCCGTGGCGGCGGCCTCGTGGTGCGCGATGCCCAGTTGCATCCAGACCGCCGTCGCGCCGATGGCGATGGCCTCGTCGACGATGGGCGGAATGTCTTCGCTGTTGCGAAAGCAGTTCACCAGGTCGATTTTTTCGTGCCGGGCCGCTTCCTGCAGCGTGGCATAGGCTTTTTCGCCCAGCACCTCGGCGGCATTCGGATTCACCGGAATGATGCGGTAGCCGGCGGCCTGCATGTAGCGCGCCACGTCAAAGCTGGCCCGGTGCGGCTTGGGCGACAGGCCGACCACGGCGATGGTGCGGCAATGGTTGAAGATGTAGGGAATGCGTTCTGCGGCGGGAAGGTGCTGCATCGTTCTGCTCCTGGTGGTTGGGGATGGCAAGGATGGCGGCTGCGGGGCCGGGCATGGGGCATGAACCCCTCACAGCCTGGCCAACTCGGCCCTGACATCGCTCACGGACAAGATTTCGGACAATACCACCGGCGCGCGGCCGGGCTTGTAAAAAACGTAAACCGGCACGCCGCTGCGGCCGAGCGCGGCCAGCGCTTTGGTCACGGCCGGGTCGCGGCGCGTCCAGTCGGCGCGCAGCAGGGCGACGTTTTTCGCGTCCATGTCGGCCAGTACGGCGGCGTCGGCCAGCGTGGTTTTCTTGTTGTACTGGCAGGTCACGCACCAGGCGGCGGTGAAATCGACAAACACGCTCTGGCCCTGCGCGGCCAGCTGCTCGACCCGGCCGGGCTGCCAGTCCTGCCAGCGGGCCGAGGCCGAGGCCACGGGCGGGATCACCGGCTTGATGATGTTCGGGCCGATGGCCCATATTGCAAAAGCGCAGAGCGCTACTGAAACCGTAGCGATTGCGCGGCGCGCCGTGCCGCGCAGGCTGAAGGACCAGACCGCCAGCGCCAGCAGCACCAGCAGCGCCAGCAGCGCGCCCGCGCCGTCGATGCCGCTTTGCTGGCCAAGCACCCAGACCAGCCAGGCGACGGTGGCAAACATCGGGAAGGCCATCAGCTGCTTGAACGTCACCATCCACGCGCCGGGGCGCGGCAGCGCGCGCGCCACGGCCGGCAGCGCGCTGGCCGCCAGATAGGGCAGCGCCATGCCGATGCCAATCGCGCCAAACACCGCCAGCGCCTGCAGCGCCGGCAGGCCGACGGCGTAACCGAGCGACGCGCCCATGAACGGCGCGGTGCAGGGCGAGGCAATGGCGGTGGCCAGCACGCCCGACAAAAACGCATTGACGCTGGGGTTTTTTGCCTGCAGGTTGACGACGCGGCTGGGCAACATGACGCCAAAGTCAAACAGCCCGGCCAGGTTCAGCCCCAGCAGCGTGAACAGCGCCGCCAGCGCCGCCACCACCGCCGGGTTTTGCAACTGAAAGCCCCAGCCGAGCTGGTCGCCCGCCGCGCGCAGGCCCAGCAGCAGCGCGCCCAGCGCCAGAAAAGACAGGACGACGCCAGCGCTGTAGGCCAGCCCCGAGGTCAGGCGCGCGGCCTGGCTTTTCTGGCTCGCAAAGCCGACCACCTTGATCGCCAGCACCGGGAACACGCAGGGCATCAGGTTCAGGATCAGCCCGCCGAGCAGCGCCCCGAGCAGCGCGGCCAGCAGGCTCAGCGGCGGCTGGCCCGAGGACGCGGGCGGAGTTGTTGCCGCATTGGCCCGCAGCGCCGCCTGCAGCGCTGGCGACACTACGGCTACGCTGGCGGCGGCAGGCCAGTCGCCGCTGACGGGCGCGTCGATGCGCCAGGCGGCGGCGTCGAAAGCCACGACCAGCGGCAGGCGCGCCGGGCTGTCGGTGCGCTGGGCGGACAGCGGCAGCTCGGCCGTCCAGAGCGCGCCCGCCCAGGCTTGCTGCCACGGCGCGGCCGGCTCGATGATGCTGGCGGTTTCAGGAAACAGCGCCAGCGTTTTTCCCTGCAGCGCGGCGGGCAGGCCGGCCAGCGAGACTTTCAGCGCCTTGCCGCTGACTTCGATCTGGCTGCTGCCCGTGGGCAGCGGTTTGGGCGTGGCGTCGAACGCGGCCTGGAACAAGGCGCCGCTGGCCGCCGTCGAGCCCCGGGCCGGCAGGCTCAGCGTGAACTCGCCCTCCTGCGGGATGCATTCCTTGCGGCAGACCAGCCACGCGGCCTTGAGCTTCACGTCGAGCTGCGCGGCGCTGAAGCCGGGCGCGACGGTGAGCGGCACCGGCAGCAGCATCGTGCCTTCGTAGCCGTAGTTCGCCAGCGTGCCGATGGGGATTTTGCGGGGCGTCGGCCAGGCGATCTCGCCCGCCGTGACGCCGGCCGGCAGCTGCCATTCGAGCATCGTCGGCAGGCCCGAGTCGCCCGAATTCTTCCAGTAGGTGTGCCATTCGGGCTGGTGCGCCAGCTGCAGGCCCAGCCAGACCGGCTTGCCCGGCTCGACGCCCTCGGGCGCCCAGGCCAGCAGTTCGGCGCGCACCTGTTCGGTCGTGACCACGGGGCGGGCCTGTGACGTTTTTATCAGGTCATTTGGGGTGTTTGCGCTTGCTGGAAGGGCGCAGGCAGCTATTAAAAACAGAGCAGAAAGAAGGCGGTGAAAATTCATGATGACGGTCTGAGCAGCGGCCCCGCCTTTGGTTCCGGCGGCGCAGGGCTGGCAAAGCGCGGCCCTTGCCGGGATTGTGCGCCCGCCGTGAAATGCCTTATGGCTTGTCGGGTGGCGGCGCAAACACCGCCCTTGAGCTGCGTGCCCTTGGATTGCTTTCTCATTATTTACTTTTTCACCTAAATGTATAGAATGAGAAACACTATGCCAGCACCACCCCTTGCCATCTCAAACGCCACGGCCACCCGATTGGCTGCGTTGGGGCAGCAGATTCGTACACGCCGCAAGGCACTTAGGCTCAGCGCCACGGTAGCTGCAGAGGCTGCTGGCCTGTCGCGCGTGACATTGCACCGCATGGAAAAAGGCGCCCCCGCCGTCACCATAGCGGCCTACCTGAACGTCATGGCCGCGCTGGGGCTGGACTTCAGCCTGAGCCTGCCAGCCGACCCCGCCGCCGTTGCGCCTGCCACCGATCACACCGGCTGGATTCCGGCGCGGGTGCGCCTGGGTGACTACCCGCAACTCAAACAACTTGCCTGGCAAGTGCATGGCATTGATGAACTGACACCGGCAGAGGCGCTCAGCATTTATGAGCGCAACTGGCGCCATATCGACGCATCAACGCTGCAGCCGCACGAGCAGCAACTGGTCGATGCCTTGCGCCTGGCCCTGACATGAATGCCCGCCATGTTTGAACGACCGCACCACCAGCGCATTGCACAGGTGCTGCGCGCGCTCGATGCGCCGCTGCTGCGTGAAAACCACTGTCTGTTTGGCGGGGGCACGGCCATCGCGCTGCGGTATGGCGAATACCGTGAGTCGGTTGACATTGACTTTCTGGTGTCAAACCTTGCCAGCTACCGCAACCTGCGCCAGTTGCTGACGAACCCCGGTGGCATTGCAGGCATTGTTCATGCCCAGGCGGCACCCCTGGAGCAAGTCAAGGATGTGCGGGCCGATCAATATGGCATTCGCACCATGCTGCGTGTGGCTGGCCAGCCCATCAAGTTCGAGATTGTTCTGGAGGGCCGCATCCAGCTGGCGGCGCCGACGGTAAACGATGAAGTCTGCGGTGTCGCAACATTGAGCCCCCTGGACATGGCCACATCCAAGCTGCTGGCTAATTCAGACAGGTGGGGCGACGACGGCGTGTTCAACCGCGACGTGATTGACCTGGCCATGATGCAGCCGTCACTGGCACTGCTGCGCCAGGCACTGCTGAAAGCGCACGGCGCCTATGGTCAGGCCATTCGGCAGGACCTGGACAAGGCCCTCCTGCGACTGCAAACCCGGCAGGGCTGGCTGGAGCGCTGCATGCAGGCCATGGCCATGGTGGAACCCAAGGCCGTGGTGTGGCAGCGGCTTCGGGCGCTGCGCAGGAATTGACCAGAAATATTGGTCAAATTGGCCTCTAGCGCAATAACGGCGTGCGCAAGCAGCTATCAATAAAGTAGTGATTTACGGGGCTGGCGGCAAAAACACGGCCGGCAGTTTTTTCGGCGCCCGGATGCGCAGTTGCTTGTTGACGTTCTCGCGCCCGAACACCACCTCGATGTCGGCCACGGCCACGCCGAACAGCGGCGCCAGAAAGCGCACCATGTGGTCGGTCGCCTTGCCCGCCAGCGGCGCGGCCGTCACGCTGACCTTGAGTTGCGTGCCCTTGGGCTTGCCGATGGCGTCCTTGCCGGCGCTGGGCTTGCCCAGGATGTTGACCACCAACACGTCGCCGTCCCAGGCAAAGAAGGAGTCGCCCGTGGCGTTGCGGATCTGGCCGCGACTCATGCGGCGGGTTGCAGGCGTTGGGTTGCGGGCTTGGGCGGGTGGTTCAGGGCGGGGTGGAGCATGGTCTGCCGATGATAGGGGCTGGCCGGACGGGTGCTTCCTGGGCGACGCCAGCGTGTGGCGATCCGCTCAAGGCCACTTGCTTGATATTCACCGGCTGTCGGCTGCGTCAGCCTCGGCTTCCGGCCATAGGCGCGGGAACAGAAAGCGCAAGGCATGCTGCGGCAGGCCAAACCGGACCTTGCCTTGCGGCGAGTCGGACTTGAGCAGCCCGCGCTTGACCAGCTCCCCAGCGCGTCGGTGGCGCCCCGGTCGCTTATCCCCAGCTTGACCACTGTGGCTTCAAACACCAGGCAGGCTTTGCCAAGCTTTAATCAAACATAACCATTTGATTCAATTGATTTTTTCTCTATTTATGCCAACTGTTTTGCCAACTTTTAAAGCTGGCTCTGACGCCGCAATGTAGCCAGCCGGACACACTCGCCGCGCCCGCTGATGACTGCTGCGCTCAATGCATCCGTGCCGCGCTCAAGCTGGCCGGGTTCAGCCTGAGCGCGGCGCAGGCGTCGAGCAGCACGGCGCGGCGCACGGGCTGGCCGGACTGGTGCTTTTCGATGGCCGCGTGCGCCCAGCCGCAGCCCTTGCTGCTGCCCAGGCCCGCGCCCACCGTGGCTTGGCGCAGGGCGGCGATGCGCGCACGGCCAGCGGCCACGACTTCGGGCGCTGCGGGCCTGGCGACTGGCGGCTTCCACAGCGCGGGCGCTGGCGCTGCCACCGTGGCGGCGGTGCTGATGCCGCCGCCACCGGGCGCGGCCTGCAGCCAGCCGGCCTCAAACCGTGCCCATCTGCGGCGCGGGTCGCAGCAGGTCTGCAGCGCCTGCTCCAGCGTCAGGCCGGCAAGGTGGGCTTGCTGGCCAATTGCCTCGATCACCGCCGCCGTGACCGGCCCCGTGCGCTTGGCTTGATGCATGTTGAGGAACTTCTCATGACCAAGGAATCAAGCGTCTGAGAGGAGCCATCTTGACTGGCAATAGCTGCTTCCAAGTTTGACGCCTCAACCCGGCGCAAACACCGCCTCCAGCGTCGCCAGCAGTTTTTGCAGCGTCGCCGGATGCACGGCGCCCAAGCGCTTCACCAGCCGCGCCTTGTCCAGCGTGCGTAGCGCCGGGCGTTACGGGGTTATTGAGATTTCCCCGCAGCCCTCAGCGCCGCCGCCACCACATCAAGCGGCAGCAAGAGCGTCAAAGGCGCATCGAGCAAGGGCAGCGCCCCATGAGCGCCGCCGCACCCGACGCCTTCACGCTGGTCTCCGTCAAAGCCGAAGCCCGCATTGACAGCCGCCTGCTGGCGCTGCACCTGGGCAACCAGCACAAGGCCACGATGCCTATGCGAATCCTGGCCGACGTGCCTTCTTGATTTAGTACGGCAATGCCGTATGATTAAAACCATGCACACCGTTTCTGAAACCGAGATTTTTCAAAAGTATGCTGAAGACGTGTGGCTTGAGGCAGAGCGAGTCGAGTTCATCAACTGGATTGCGGCCAACCCGCTGGCCGGTGATGTGGTGCCGGGCTCCAACGGCTGCCGCAAGGTGCGCTGGAGCCGCAGCGGAATGGGCAAGCGCGGCGGCGCGCGGGTGATTTATTTCAACGAGCTTGAGGGGCGCATCTGGCTGTTGATCGTCTATGCGAAAGCAAAATTCGACAACCTGCCGGCTGCATTTTTGGCAAAACTTAAACACGAGGTGGAACATGGCTAAACCAATCGACGCGGAAATGGAACAATTTCAAAATGACCTGCTGGAGTCAGTCCGGCAAATGAAGGCGGGCAAGGCGGCGCGCACGACTGTTGTCGCCTTGACGCCTGCCGCTGATGCCAGGGCGAAGGTAGGAATGTCGCAGTCCGAATTTGCGGCGCTGCTGGGCGTGTCGGTGCGTACCTTGCAGGACTGGGAGCAAGGCAGGCGTGAGCCATCCGGCGCGGCCAAGACGCTGCTGCGCATTGCGGCGCGCACGCCGGAGGCGGTCAGGCTGGCAGTCTGATGAGGAGAGCGTGAAATCAAAGCGGACCGACTTGCTATAAATAAAATAGCTGCTTGCGCATATACAGCGAGCGCTACAAGCCGATTTTGCTTAAAAATTCACCTCGCACCGCCTCAACCCGGCGCAAACACCGCCTGCAGCGTCGTCAGCAGTTTTTGCAGCATTCCCGAATGAGCCGCTTCCCGATGCCGCGCCCGATAATGCCGCCATGCCTTCCCCTCAAGCGCCCGACTCGCCCGCCATCGTCCTGGCCACGCTCAATGCCAAGTACATCCACGCCGCGCTGGGCTTGCGCTGCCTGCTGGCCAACCTGGACCGTCACGGTGGCGCGGGCCTGCGCGCCGTGACGCAGCTGCGCGAATTCACGATTCAACAACGGCCCGTGCAAATCGTCGAAAGCCTGCTGGCGCTCAGCCCCAAGGTGATCGGGCTGGGCGTCTATATCTGGAATGTGGTCGAAACGACGCAGGTCGTGCGCCTGCTGAAAACCCTGCGGCCCGACATCAAGGTCGTGCTGGGCGGGCCGGAGGTCAGCTTTGAAACCGGCGAACAGGAAATCTGCCGGCTGGCCGACCATGTGGTCACCGGCTGGGGCGACGTGAGTTTTCCCAAGCTGTGCCGCGCCTTGCTCGACGGCCCGCAGCCGCTGATGAAAATCATCGCCGGCGAGCAGCCGCCTTTGGACGCGCTGGCCTTGCCCTACGGCGAATACACCGACGAGGATCTGGCCAAGCGCCTGCTGTATGTCGAGGCCTCGCGCGGCTGCCCGTTCAAATGCGAGTTCTGCCTGAGTTCGCTCGACAAGACTGCCTGGGCCTTCGATCTGGACCGCTTCATGGCCGAGATGGCGCTGCTCTACCGGCGCGGCGCGCGCAACTTCAAGTTCGTGGACCGCACGTTCAATTTGAAGGTGGATTTTTCGGTGCGCATTCTGCAGTTTTTCCTGGACCGCATGAAGGACGAGGCGGGCGCGGTGCAGGCCGCGCCGGGGCTGTTCGTGCATTTCGAGGTCGTGCCCGACAGCCTGCACGAGCGGCTGAAAGCGCTGATCGCGCAGTTTCCGGCCGGCTCGCTGCAGTTCGAGGTCGGCATCCAGAGCTTCAACCCCGAAGTGCAGCAGCGCATTTCGCGCAAGCAGGACAACGTCAAAACCGCCGAGAACCTGCGCTGGCTGGTCACGCAAAGCCAGGCGCATGTTCACGCCGACCTGATCTTCGGCCTGCCCGGCGAGACGCTGGACAGCTTTGCCGAGGGCTTTGACCGCCTGCATGAACTCGCCCCGCATGAAATCCAGTTCGGCATTTTGAAGCGGCTGCGCGGCACGCCGATCACGCGGCACACGGCGGACTTTGCGATGCGCTACGACCCGCAGACGCCGTACACGATTTTGCAAACCTCGACGATTGATTTCACGACGATGCAGCGCATCCAGCGCTTTGCGCGCTACTGGGAAATGGTCGCCAACTCGGGGCGTTTTTCGGCGGCGCTGCGCCTGCTGCTGCGGGATGGGCCAGACGATGCGGGTTCGGCCTTTCAGCATTTCCTGGCGTTCAGCGACTGGCTCTGGCGCACGACGGCCAAGACGCATGAATTCGCGCTGGAAAAGCTGGTGGATGTGCTGTTTGAGCACCTGACGGCAGTGCGCGGGCTGAACGATGACGCAGTGCGCGCCGCGCTGCTGGCCGATTACCGCGCCAGCGGCGCGCGCGGCCGGCCGCAATGCCTGGCGGATCTGCTGGCTGCCGAGCGCAGCGCCCTGCCGGCCGGTGCTGCCAAGCCCCGCTCCGAGCGGCAGGGCCGGCATGTCAGCCAGCAAACGCACCGTGACGCCATCCAGCAAGCGGCGGCGGCTGCCTGAGCCTGGATTTTTACCGCTGACTCGCGGGCGATTGATGTTTCTCAAGGGCTCTGGCGGGGCCGTGGCTAGATTCAGCTTGTCATCGTCATCCCGGGGAAAAGGAGTCATCGTGAAACCATCCTTGTCAGTCATGGGCCTGGTCCTCGTGGTTGCCGCCGCGTCTGTTGCGTGCGACAAGATCAAGCCGCCCATGCCGGAACTTCAAAAATCCCCCGCAACGTCAGGCCAGGCCAGTCCCCAAGAGGGGGAGCGCACGGCCTTTGCGCAGGCCGCTCAAAAAGAGCTGGACAAGCTGAAGGTGACGATTGCCGAATTCAAGGCCAAGGCCGAGGCTTCCGGCGCCCAGACCAAAGCCCGGCTTGGCGAGGAAGTCAAAAAACTCGAAGCGGATCTGGGTGAAGCAGAGCAGCGGTTGACGGAGTTGAAAGCCGCCACGGTCGAGTCCTGGAATCAGCTCAAGGAGTCGTTCAGCAGTTCCCTTGAGAAGCTCAAAAGCGGCATTGAAAGCTTTCGCAAGAAAGCCGCCTGAGATCGGTGGACTCGTCCTGCGGGGCCTTGGGTCACTGCCCTTGCGATTTTTGAGTCACGTCAAACAAAGGAGCATCATGGAAAAGACCTGGATTCTGATAGCGAATGCCGAGCGGGCACGCTGTTTCGAGCGGCATGGCGCCGATCATTCACTCACCGAACTGAGCGACTTTGTGCATCCCCAGGCCAGCCTTGAGGGGCAGGCCGGTGGCGGCGACCTGACCGGCGCGGCGGGCAAGGGCCACGGCCGTACCGGACACGCTGGCACGCAGTTCGAGCCCCATACCGAAGCCCACGCGAAAGAGCGCGCCAGCTTTGCCCGGCAGCTCGCGGACCACCTCAACGAAGGAATCGCCGGGCAACAGTGCCATGCCATCGTGCTGATTGCGACCAGCCCGATGCTGGGCGAGATCAGGCCCTGTTTGAGCCCTGCTGCCGAGAAGGCGGTGAAACGCAGTGTTGCGAGCGACCTGACCCGCTACCAGGGGCTTGACTTGAAAAAGCGCGTTGATGACGCCTTGCAGCTGCCTGATTGAAGCAACAGGCAGGGTTTCTTGATTCCAGACTACAAAAAAACGGGAGCACAGCATGTTGAAGATTCTGATCGCGGTGGACGGCTCCGAGCATGCTGACCGGGCCATCGTGGCGGTGGCCGCCATGGCCCGTTCCTCGCTTGAACTGGAGGCTACCTTGCTGTGTGTCAGCCCTGAACCCCTTTTTTACGGCAGCTACACCGCCGCGACCATCCAGAAAATCGAAGACGAACAGATCGTTCAGCAAAACGCCATCCTGGCCAAGGCCATGGAGCATGCCCGGGCCGCGGGGCTCAAGGTCGTTGCGCCCACCCGCGCCTATGGCGTGATCGCCAATGAAATCGTGCGCATCGCCAAGGACCGGCAGGTTGACCAGATTGCGATGGGCACGCGCGGCATGGGGGCCGTGGGCAACATGCTGCTGGGCTCGGTGGCCCAGCGGGTGCTCCATCAGTCACCCGTGCCGGTGCTGCTGGTCAAGTAAGTTCACGCCAGGCGGCCAATGAGGCCATGCCAACAATTTTGGGAGACTGTCATGAAATACATCGTCAGCTGGACCTTGCCGCAGGGCACTTACAACGCCGCCGTGGCGCGCTTTCTGGAGACCGGAGGCGCGCCGCCCCAGGGCGTGGAGATGCTGGGGCGCTGGCACGGCATGAACGGCCAGGGTTTCGCGATCACCGAGTCGAGCGACGCGAAGGCCATGTTCCTCTTCCAGGCGCAATGGGCCGACGTGATTGCCATCGCGGTGACGCCCTGCGTCGAGGACGCCGACGCAGGCGCGGTGCTGGCGACGCTTGGTAAACGCTGAGCGCCGGTCCGCGCATCGCTTGCGCGCCCAAAAGAGCGGGCAGTGGCGGCGCAGGCTGAAGTGATTCAGCCGGGCCCCCGCCGCAATGGCCCAAAATACGCGCATGACTTTTGCACCGCCTGCTCCACCCGCCTTGCCCCGCTTCTGGGCCGACCTGAAAAGCCCCGACTTTGCGCGCCTGGAGCTGGACCGCTGCATTGCGGTGCTGCCGGTGGCCGCCATCGAGCAGCACGGCCCGCATTTGCCGCTCAATGTCGATGCCACGCTGGTCGATGGCGTGATCGCCAGCGCGCTGCCGCACTTGCCGGCCAGCCTGCCGGTGCTGTTTTTGCCCACGCAATCCATCGGCTTCAGCCCCGAGCACACGCGCTTTGCCGGCACGCTGACGCTCAAGGCCGAAACCATCCTGCGGCTGTGGACCGAGCTGGCCGAGTCGGTCGCCAGTACCGGCGTGAAGAAGCTCGTTCTGCTCAATTCGCACGGCGGCCAGGTCGGGCTGATGGACGTGGTGGCGCGCGACCTGCGCACCCGCCTTAGCATGCTGGTGTACAGCGTCAACTCCTTCAACCTGCCGCTGGTCGATGAGCGCGGTGACTCGGTGGCGGCGCGGTTCAGCGCGCACGAGCACCGCTTCGGCATCCATGCCGGCGAGTTAGAGACTTCGATGATGCTGGCGCTCAGGCCGGGCCAGGTCGATATGGCGAAGGCGCAGGATTTTCATTCCACCTCGCAGGACCGCTCCGAGCGCTTCGGCATCCTGGGCGACGGCCGCAGCGCCAAGCTGGGCTGGCAGATGCAGGACTACAACCCGCACGGCGCGGTCGGCAATGCGCTAGCGGCCACGGCTGAAAAAGGCCATGCGCTGCTGTCGGCCATGGGCCGCAGCCTGGCGCAACTGCTGCTTGAGATCGACCAGCTGCCGCCCGATACGCTGCAGAGCACCACGGCATGCTGATAGTTACCAGCGCAAAAACAAAACCCCCAAGCCAGGGGTAAACAGCTTGGGGGTTTGTACCGCAGGTCCGGCGGATAAGCCGGGCCGTGGTGTGCAACAAGTATCCCTCACGGGTCGCCGAAGAATTTGCCTGATTTGCTGCTGCATTTTGAAAATACGGATGAATATTCCGTGAAATCGGAAATTTCAGATGGATTGTCCCGCATGGATACTTTGGACCGAAAAATTCTTCAAGTCTTGCAGACCGACTCACGCACCAGCCTGGCTGCCGGGCTGAAGCATTGAAAGCCGGTCAGGGAGAAAAACCGACAAGCTTCTGCGTGGCTGGCTGATAGCTGCTGGCGCAGGCCGGGAACACAGTAGCCGCAAGGGTTTTGCTGTCGAATACAGCACCTGCAAGCCCGCTTTTCAGGAGTTACTCATGCATTCAAGCGCTTTTCATCCCCGCCGGTGGCGTGCTGCCTTGTGCCTTGCGATGCTGGGGGGTCTGGCAGCCTGCGGCGACACCGCAAAACTGCCGCCCACTGCGGGAATGGGCGCCACCCCGACCCTGCCGCCGCCCAAAAGCAGCCTGATCCCCACGGTCAAGATCGCACCGGCCACGGGCTGGCCCGAAGGATTGGCGCCCACAGCCATGGCGGGGCTGAACGTCAGCGCGCTGGCGACCGGGCTGGAGCATCCGCGCTGGCTTTACGTGCTGCCCAACGGCGACGTGCTGGTGGCCGAAACCAATGCGCCGCCCAAGCCCGAGGACGGCAAGGGCCTCAAAGGCTGGTTCATGAAAAAAGCGATGGCCCAGGCCGGCGCCGGCGTGCCGTCGGCCAACCGCATCACGCTGCTGCGCGACCTGGACGGCGACGGCAAGGCCGAAACCCGCACGGTGTTTTTGCAGAACCTGAACTCGCCCTTTGGCATGGCGCTGGTGGGCGGCGATTTGTACATTGCCAATGCCGATGCCCTGGTCCGCGTCCCCTACCAGTCCGGGCAGACCCGCATCAGCGACGCGCCCGTCAAGGTGGTCGATTTGCCGGGCGGCCCGATCAACCACCACTGGACGAAAAATGTCATCGCCAGCCCGGACGGCAGCAAGCTGTATGTCACCGTCGGCTCGAACAGCAATGTGGCGGAAAACGGCATCGAGGCCGAAACCGGACGCGCCGCGATCTGGGAAGTGGATGTGAAGTCGGGCCAGCACCGGGTGTTTGCCAGCGGCCTGCGCAACCCCAACGGCATGGGCTGGGCGCCCGGGACCGGCGCGCTCTGGACGGTGGTGAACGAGCGCGACGAAATCGGCAGCGACCTGGTGCCCGACTACCTCACGTCGGTGACGGATGGCGGCTTTTACGGCTGGCCCTACAGCTACTACGGCCAGAACGTCGATGCGCGCGTCAAGCCGCAAAAGCCCGAGATGGTCGCCAGGGCGATTGCGCCCGACTACGCGCTGGGCTCCCATGTCGCGCCGCTGGGCATGGCTTTTTCCGAAGGCAATGCCTTGCCGGCGTCCCTGGCCAGCGGGGTGTTTGTCGGCGAGCATGGCTCGTGGAACCGCAAGCCGCGCAGTGGCTACAAGGTCGTCTTCGTGCCTTTCGCCAAGGGCCGGCCGGCGGGCCTGCCGATTGATGTACTCACGGGTTTTGTGAATGCCGAAGGCAAGGCCCATGGTCGCCCGGTCGGCGTGGCGATGGACAGGCGCGGCGCGCTGCTGGTGGCTGACGATGTCGGCAACGTGGTCTGGCGTGTCAGCAAGGCGGCAGCGAATTGAGCCGCGTGAAAAGTCGGCTCTTTCATGCGAAATTCCTATAAAAACAGGTGTTTGCGCAATAGATACGGGTTGTTCGTGCTATTTAATTTATAGCATTTAGTTTTTTCGGGGCTTGGCCTGAGTAGTCGGCTCAGGCGAAAGTCACCCAGCCGGCGTGTTCGGGCGCGTCCAGGTGCGGCAGCGTGTTGAAGGTCACCAGCCGATGGCGTTGGGGTGTGAAGGCAAATTCGGTGACCGAGCAGTTGCGGATGCCCAGGTTCAGATCGATGGTCGCTTCAAGGCTGGCGCCCAGCACCTGGCCGACGGCCGTCGCAATCGGCCCGCCGCTGGAAACCAGCAGCACATGGCCGTCGTAGTGGCTGCGGATGTGGTCCAGCGCACTCGTCACTCCGGCAACAAACCCGTTGTAGCTCGGCATGCCCCGGGGGGGGCTGGCCACGCCGGTCATCCATTGCGCCAGACCGTCTTTCAGCAGGCGAAAGTGGTGCTTGTACAGCTCGGGCGTGTCGGGTCTGGCCAGCGGATACGGATGGATGGCGCCAATCACGGCGGCGCTGTCGTATTCATTCAGACCGGGCCAGGGCATTGCCTGCAGTTCTACGCCCAGGCCTTCGCAAATGCCGGCGAAGGTCTGGCGCTGGCGCTTCAGCGTGCCGGTCAGCGCGGCCTCGAACCTCACCCCCTTGCCCTTGAAGTATTCGCCCAAGCGCAGGCTTTGCCGGTGTCCGAGCGGGCTCAGCACGTCATAGTTATCGGCGCCAAACGAAGCCTGGCCGTGGCGTACCAGATAAAGTGTTCCCATGAAAAGAATTTAGACCCAATGACCGGCTTCCCCCTGTCACCCGGGGGACGCGCCCTCGATGGGGACGGTGCCGGCCCCCGACTTGCGCAGCAGGGCGGCCTGGCCGCACTGGTCAATCACCTCCAGCAGGTGCTCGATGTCAACGGACTTGACCAGGTGAACGTCAAACCCGGCCGCCAGGGCATGCTTGCGGTCTTCCTCCTGGCCGTAGCCGGTCATGGCGATCAGGCCCATGCTTCGGGTTTCGGCGTCGCCGCGCAGGTGCTCGGCCACCTCGTAGCCCGTCATTTCCGGCAGACCGATGTCCACGATGGCCAGGTCGGGCTTTTCCAGGCTGGCCAGCCGCAGGCCTGCCGTGCCGGTGGCGGCCTCCAAAACTTCATGGCCCTCCATGTCCAGCAGGCGGCGCATCATGTGGCGAGCATCGTCGTTGTCCTCGATCAGCAGTATTCGCCAGCGCCGGTGCGGGCTGCTTGCTGGCAACGCTGCAGCGGGCCGCGCAACGGGCGCCGCAATGCGTGGCAGGCGAACCACGAAGGTGCTGCCCTGGCCGGGTCCGGCGCTGTCGGCCGAAACCGTGCCGCCATGCAGGCTTGCCAGTTGGCGCACCAGCGCCAGCCCGATGCCCAGGCCGCCCTGGGCGCGGTCCAGGCTGGCGGCTCCCTGCACAAACATCTCAAAGACATACGGCAAAAGCTCGGGTGAAATCCCCATGCCCGAGTCCTTGACGGTCAGCACGGCCTCTTGCGTGGAACCGCCGACCGTCACCTCTACCAAACCGCCCGGCGGCGTGAACTTGAAGGCGTTGACCAGCAGGTTGTTGAGCATCTGTTCGAGCCGCGTCGGGTCGGCGTTGACCCACACCGGCTCGGTCGTGACCTTCAGTTCATAGCCGGTCATGTGCCGGGTCGCGCGCAGTGATTCCAGGCACGAACGGGTCTTGTGTCCCAGTTCGACCGGCTGCGGTTTCAGGGTGATTTTTCCGCCCACCATCCGGCTCACGTCCAGCAGGTCGTCGATCAGGTGAGCCAGATGCCCGCTTTGCCGCTGAATGATCGCGCGCGCCTCGGCCGCGGCAGCGCTCGCGTGGCCGTGCCGCTCGCTCAAGGCGATGGCCCCGCCAATCGCGGCCAGCGGGTTGCGCAGCTCGTGCCCCAGCATGGCCAGGAACTGGTCCTTGGCGGTGCTTTCGGCTTCGGCGCGCAGGCGTGCCTTGTAGGCCTCTTGCAGCAGACATTCACGCTCCTCTTCAGCCTGCGCGCTTGACGCTTGGGCGAGTTCAAGAATGACGCCAGCCTGCATCAGGGCGGTATGCAACTGGTCAAGTTCCAGTACATTGGACCGCGTCAATTCTGGCTTGGCGCCGTGGCCCATGGCGGCTGCGGCATCGGTTGCGGCCGCAATGGATTGCACCAGTCGCCGCCCCAAAAAAGCCGCCATCATCATGGCGCAGGTGATGGCTATCAATAAACCGAGCGTGGCAATCGCCACTGCGCGGCCCGCCGTGGCTTCAATATTGTTGACCGGAGCGGCCACCCCAATCGTCCAGCCGGAAATGGCGGAATGCGTGAAGGCGTCGTAGGAGTCGGTGCCTTCCAGCGTGTCGTGGCGAATCAGGCCATGGTCCTGGGCGCCTGCCGCTTTCATCAGATCGGCCTTGGCGGGCTTGCCCACCAGTTCCTGGGCATTGAGGTTGCGTGCAATGAAGCGGCCATCGCGGCCGATGATTCCTATCACCCAGTTGCTCGGCGTGTTGGGCTGGAAAACCGTGTCGTTGAAGAATTCAATCGCGAAGATCTGGGCCAGCACATAGCGTGTGCCGCCATGCGCCGGCACGGGCACATACACCACGGTCACCAGCTTTTGCGTGACCTGGCCCACTATAAGGTCAGATGCCAGTGAGTTCTGCGTCTCCATGACCTCCTGCACCCTGCCGGTGTTTCGGGGGGGCGACAGCGCTTCGCCGAATGGACGCGCCGTATTGACCAGTTGCTGGGCATTTTTGTCCAGCAACACGGTCCAGGAGGTCGTGCGCTTGTTCAGCAGCGCGGCCTGTTTGTAAAACGCCTGCAGGTCGCCGCTTTCAAGGTGGGGCGAGCGCGCCAGCAGTTCCAGCGCCGTGACGGAACTGGCCAGTTCCCGGTCAACGGTCAGCGCGGTTGCCCGGGCAGTTTCCTGCAGGCCACGCAAGGCAGCTTCGCGCTCGCCGTCGCGCAGCATCTGCAGCGCGACGGTCGAAAAAACCACCACCGGCAGCAAGATGGCAACCGCCATCAGAACAAGATAGGTGCGAATCTTTAACAACGAGGCTCCTGGGCGATGGTGCGGTGGGACCGGGCGATATGGAAACCGCGCAGAGCGCCGCGCCTGGCCGTTCACCGGCCTGTTCAGGCAGCCCGCAGAGGGTACCGATTTTTGGCTGATTACCCAGTTTTCAGCGTGGCGGTTGGCAATTCATTCAACCAGCTAAATACGCTGAATGTTAACAAATGTAACTAAAAACCGCGAATCATCCCCACCGTCAAGAAGCAGATTTTACTGAGCAACGCATCGGCTGTTTGAGTGAGCACCTTCCTGCAATAAAGCCAGCAGGTTCTCCAGTTCTGTCGCCTTGTGATACACCGCATCGGCACCCAGCAGCTTGCAGTGATGCAGCAAGGCCTCGTTTTGGGAATGGTTGGTCATGACAAAAACGCTCTGGTCGGGACGGCGATCATGGCAGTGCTGGATCACGCCGGCGCCTGAGCCTTCTCCCAGGAAAAGATCGACCAGGGCGATGTCCCACTGGTCGGCGTTGTTGTCAAGCCAGTGAATGGCCTGGTGTTCTGTTTCCGCAATACCCACAATCTCCACCTTGGCTTCGGCCCTCAAGGCCTGCGCCAGGTAAGCACGCTGGGCCGCGCTGTCTTCAACCAGAAAAACTTTTAAAGCCATAGGTGTTCCTCGAAGCGGGACTCAAAACATGCCTTGGGTGGGAGCGTTCATTTCATCAATCAACGCTTTGGAAAAATTCATGCGGTTGCAAACGCATCTGCTTGAATTTGAAATTACGAAGCATCGGCCTTCGTATCTTCACTTTACTTAAATTTTTTCAGATTGCCTCAGTTTAGTACTATCAGTTACTAATTCGCAATTTAGCTTTCAGTTGGCAAACAGGTTCTTCGCGAACGAATCAGATTCCGGTACCGACGAAAAGATCCCCTGGCAAGTCCGCATTTGCGGCCGGGAGGGCAAAGGTCAGTTGCGCACCCGTGTCGCCACGCTCAAGCTGGACAGATTCCGCGAGCGCAAGAATCTCGACATCGCGCCATTTCAGGGCGCGGCTGTCGGTGACATAGGCCCTTTTTGTATCCCGTTCGGTGGGGCGCAGGTCAATCGTCAGCTCGACGCTGTCCGGCATGGCTTGCGCCTGGATCACCAGCGTGGCGGAAACCTTTGACAAATCGCTCAGTGCAATCAGCGCGGCACTCAGGACGCTGCGAAGCGCCCGGCTGGAAAGTTTGACATCGATTTCCCGCGCCTCGTTGACGATCACAAAACCCTTGAAGCGGAATTCCGTTGACAGCAAGCCCAGGCATTCCACGACGCCGGCGTCAAAACTCAGGGTAGATGCTGCTTTGGGTTCGATCCAGGTCATGAGGTCCATGATGGATCTCACGGCGATGCGCGAAACGCTGCTGAGCGAGGCGCAGTCCTCGCGGATGCTGGCCAGGTCGGGGTCGGCGGACTTGAGGCGTCTCTCCATCATGGCGGCAATCATGTCCATCGACTGGAACTTGCCCATCATGTGGTGCTGCAGGGCCGGCGCCAGGCGCTGCAGCAGCGCGTATCTTGCCCCTTCCTCAAGATCTGAAAATTCAGCGCCCAGAGCGATTGCTTGCAGGGAAGGGTGTGCCGGATTTTGCAGGGTCATGTTGTGGTTTGTCCTTGTCCGTCATTGTCCGTCGTTGTCGGGGTGGCGCTGTCGCAATGACCTGCCTGCCACGCTGAGGAAAAATTGCGCATGTGCCGTAACGCCGGATTTTAGGCCCGGATGCCATGCCATTGGACAGGTCAGGCATGTAACCGGAAGGACATCGGGATGGCGCGCTGGATTCCGGCTGGCTTTAGGGCTGCAGTCCGTGGCCGCTGCCAACGAATCGACACGGCTGCGGTCTTCGGCAAACAGGGCGCTTGAAGGCGTCCCGGTTCAATTCGATCCCAGCATGACCTGGCCGTCGATGCAGGTCACCGAATCGCCGCCGACCCAGACCTGGCCTTGCGCATCGCGTTCAAGATGTACCTGGCCGGCGCGGCCAAGGCACAGGCCTTGCGAAGCCAGGTAACGCTCGGGCATGTGGCCATCGGCCATCAGCCACTGCGCCAGGCCGGCATTGAGGCTGCCGGTGACGGGGTCTTCATAGACGGTGGTGGACGCGACAATCGCGCGCACTTCAAGGTCGGGCGCTTGCGCAAGGGCGGCTGTGGGGAGGGTCGTCTGCCCAAAGGCACGCGCTTCGCGGTTGGCGCGGGCAATCAGCGGGGCCGCTTCGGCCGCAGGGTAAACCGCCGCAACGCCGATGTGAACCTGCAGCGCCTGCAGCGCGAGGTGATTGATGTTGAGCTGCAGCACGGTATCGGGACTGTCCAGCAGCAGGCCCAGCCAGACCGGGCCGTTGTCCAGTTGCTGGACCGCCAGAATCTGGTGCGCCTTCAGGCCCAGCGCCGCGGCGACCCTGGGCAGCAGCATGGGGCTGGGGGCCGAGCGCTTGAGCGGCGGCGCGGCAAAGGCCAGGCGCGTGCCTTCACGCCGCACTTTCACCAGCCCGACCTTGCATTCCTGGACGATGAAATCCCTGGATTTTGGCTGCCCGCCCGCCTGCAGCCAGGCGTGGCAGCTGCCCAGCGTCGGGTGGCCGGCAAAAGGCAACTCGCCGCCGGGCGTGAAGATGCGCACCCGGTAGTCGGCCGATACATCGGTCGGTGGCAGCAAAAACGTGGTTTCCGACAGATTCGTCCAGCGCGCAAAGCGCTGCATCGCCTCGTCGTCCAGCCCGCTGCCGTCAAGCACCACCGCCAGCGGATTGCCCAGGTAGGGCGTGGAAGTAAAAACGTCAACTTGCTTGAACAGGCGAGGCGTCATGGGCTTTCTTTCGGGTCGTCAGTGCGGTCAGGTTCGGGGTTCAGGTCTGGGGCAGCGCTTCAAGTTGCGGGGCGGTGCCTGCAACCGAAGCGGGTGATCCGGCGCGCATCTCGCGAATGGCGCCGGCCAGCGCGGCAATGCCGATGTCGATTTGCGCCACGCTGGAAGTCACGAAGGACAGGCGCAGCGTGCGCGCGTCGGGCTGGTCGGCGTAGAACGCCCAGCCCGGCACGAAGGCCACGTTGCGCTCGACTGCCTTGGGCAGCAGTTCAATCGCATTCATGCCCTCGGGCAGGCGCACCCACAGGAACATGCCGCCGGCCGGGGTGTTCCATTCAACGCCTTCGGGCATCTCGCGCACCATGGCGGCCAGCATGGCGTCGCGCTGGGATTTGTAGAGCGCACGGATGGTCGGCACATGGCGGTCCAGGAAACCGTCCTTCATCACCTCGGCCACCAGGCGCTGGTTGAAGCCGGGGCTGTGCAGGTCGGCGGCCTGCTTGGCCTGCAGCAGCTTGGGGAAGATGGAGGCGGGCGCCACCATGAAGCCCAGCCGCAGTCCGGGCGCCAGCACCTTGGAAAACGAGCCCAGGTAGATGCAGCCTTCGGGGTTGCGCGCGGTCAGCGGCAGCGGCGGCGGCGTGTCGAACCACAGGTCGCCGTAGGGGTTGTCCTCGACCAGCGGCAGGCCCAGGCGCGCGGCCTCGGCGCTGAGCGCGGCGCGGCGCTCCTCGGGCATGGTGCGGCCGGTCGGGTTCTGGAAATTGGGCAGCACGTAGAAAAAGCGCGCGCCTTCGGCCTTGGCCGCCAGGTCGGCAATGTCCACGCCGCCGTCGTCGCTGGCCACGCTGACGATCTTGGGCTCCATGGGCGTGAAGGCCTGCAGCGCGCCGAGGTAGGTCGGCGTCTCGACCAGCACGCGGCTGTCCTCGTCGATCAGCACCTTGGCGATCAGGTCCAGCCCCTGCTGCGAACCGGTGGTGATCAGGACCAGCGCCGGGTCCACATTCCACGGCAGCATGCTAGCTACCATCTCGCGCAGGGGCGCATAGCCTTCGCTGGCCGCGTACTGCAGCGCCGCATGGCCGTCTTCGCGCAGCACTTTTTCGCAGGCGGCGCTGAAGGCGCTGACCGGGAAGGTCTTGGGCGAGGGCAGGCCGCCGGCAAAGCTGATGATGCCGGGCTTTTCGGTGACCTTCAGGATCTCGCGGATCACCGAGGGGTTCATTTTTTGCGCGCGTCGCGCCTGGGTCCATTTCATTTCAAATCTCCTGTTGTTCAAGCATTGTCAGATACATACCGGCCCGCAAGGCTTCAAGGCCTTGACGGCACCCTGGCCAAAGGAAGGGCGTTGACCGGCATTTTCTTGCCGATGAACACCACCCCAATCACGGCCAGGCCAAAGCCGGCCGTCACCGCGTCCAGCCGTTCGCCCAGCAGCGGCACGGCAAACAGCATCGACAAGAAGGGCTGCACCAGCTGCACCTGGCTGACGCGCACCGTGCCGCCCAGCGCCAGGCCGCGGTACCAGGCAAAAAAGCCCAGCCACATCGAAAACACCGCCAGATAGGCAAAGCCCCACCAGGCCGTGGCCTTGAGCGGCGCGGCCGGCCAGTTGGCCAGCGACAGCGGCAAGGTCAGCGGCAGCGCCATCACCAGCGCCCAGCAAATCACATGCTCGGCGCGCAGGTGCTGCGACAGCCGCGCACCGTAGCCATAACCCACGGCGGCGCACAGCATGGCGGCCAGCAGCAACAGGTCGGCCAGCTGGATCGACAAGCCGCCGCCCGGTGCACCGGAACGCAGCATGGCAAATGCCACCACCAGCGCACTGCCCAGTCCGGCGCACAGCCAAAAGCCGGCCGACGGCCGCTGGCGATGCAGCAGCGCGCCGACGGCTGCGGTGGCCAGCGGCAACACGCCGACGATCACGCTGGCATGCACTGCCTCGACATGGCGCATGGCGATGGACGTGAGCAGCGGAAAGCCCAGCACCACGCCGGCGGCGGTCAGCAACAGCGGCGGCACATCCTGCCGCCGGGGCCACGGCGCGCGGGTGGCGAGCAAGAACACCGCCGACAGCGTGGCGGCCACCAGCGCCCGGCCCATCGCGATGAAGAGGCCGGACATCTGCGGCGCCTCGGGGGTGCCCACGGCCAGGCGCGTCATCGGCAGCGTCACCGCAAAAATCACGATGCCCAGCAGGCCCAGCCACAGGCCCCGGGTGATGTCCGTCTTGCGGTGCGTCATTTGAAAACCCCCCGCAGTGCTGTTGACAGCGTGGTGCTGGGGCCGGGCGCACAACGCATCGCCGTGGCCTGGACGAGTAAAGCGGTAAATTCTTGCCAGTTCATGGTGGATGACTTTATAGTTGATAGCAGCACACCACCAATACAGTTTTTGGTACAAATTTTCAAACTGTATTGCCGACTTTGGCAGCACACGGCGTGCTGCAGCCCGACCCCAAGGCCATGCCATGCTGATGAAGACCGCTTCCCAATCCCTGACCGAGCAGCTCTGCGCACGCTTTGCCGACCGCATTCGCAACCGTTTGCTGGCGCCGGGCGCGCGCCTGCCCTCGGTGCGGCTGTGCGCCGAGCAGCAGGGCGTGAGCGTTTCCACGGTGGTGGCCGCCTATGACCAGCTGCAGGCGCAGGGGCTGGTCGTTGCGCATAAGAATCGCGGATTTTTTGTTCGTGATTTGGCATCAAATATGCCTTTTGCGCACGCTGGTAAAGAGCAATTAGCTACTAAAACAATAGCAAATACACCGATTGACGCCGCCGCCCTGATTCGCGGCATGTTTCATCCGATCAGCGACAAGCCGCAACCCGGCATGGGGGTGTTTCCGGCGCAGTGGCTGGAATCGAGCTTCATGCCGGCAGCGGTGCGCAAAGTCACCGGCGCCAGCGCGCTGCGCGATCTGTCGCTCAACTATGGCGAGCCCAAGGGCGACAGCGGCCTGCGCCGCGCGCTGTCGCAAAGGCTGGGCGCGCTCAACATCCATGCCGATCCGAGCCAGATCATCACCACCGTCGGCGCCACCCACGCGCTGGACATCATCAGCCGCACGCTGCTGCGCGCGGGCGACTATGTGATGGTCGAGGAGCCCGGCTGGGCGGTGGAATTTGCCCGGCTTGATGCGCTGGGCATGCGCATTTTGCCGGTGCCGCGCCGGGCCGACGGACCCGACCTGGAGGTGATGGCGCGGTACTGCGAGCTGCACAGCCCCAAACTGTTTGTCAGCGTCAGCGTGTTTCATAACCCGACCGGCTACTGCCTGGCGCCGGGCAGCGCCCACCGGCTGCTGCAGCTGGCCAGCCAGCACAATTTTCACATCGCCGAGGACGACACCTACAGCCACCTGGCGCCCGATCACGTCACGCGGCTGTGCGCGCTCGATGGCCTGCAGCGCACGATTTACGTCAGCGGTTTTTCGAAAATTCTGGCGCCCGGCTGGCGCGTGGGCTTCATGGCAGCGCCACCGAACCTGGTCGAGCGCTTGCTCAACACCAAGCTGCTCGCCACCCTGACGACGCCCGCGCTGCTGGAAAAAGCGCTGGCCTGGTGCATCGAGCAGGGCCAGTTGCGCCGCCATGCCGAACGCATCCGAACCCGGCTCGACCAGGCGCGCGCGCGCAGCGTCAAGCTGGCGCTGGCGCACGGCTGCACCTTCGCGGCCGAGCCGGCAGGCCTGTTCGGCTGGGTCGAGACGGGCGTGGACACCGACGCGCTGGCGCAGCGCATGCTCGACGAGGACTATTTGATTGCCCCCGGCGCGCTGTTTCATGCGGTGCGCAAGCCGAGCACCCTGATGCGCATCAACTTTGCGACCACGCAGGAGGCGGCGTTCTGGGCGGTGTTCGCGCGCCTGCGGGATGGGGAGTACCGGTTGTAAGCCGGAATCGGGAATGTTCGAAGTTCTGTGTGCGAGGCGCTGAGATTTTCCCGCTGCAGGCACGGCGCCTTGGTGCCAACCGGCCGACGCAGTGGAAAAACCGGTCTTCATCTTGCGCACCAGCGCTGGTGAAGCGGTCTTCGTAGTGAATGATTGGCCCGCTGACCAGCCGGTCAAGTAACGCTGATGGGATGTGCGGCCGTGCCGCCGTAGCGGTCTTGGGTCATGTCATGCCTCGCACACAAAAATCCTGAGAGGCTCCCGGAATCGGCAACATCCCCTCGGTAGCTATCTGGCAACTTCTTCAAAGTACATAAAACGTCAACATTTTCACGAAACGCCTGAACTTTTAGAGTTTTTAAGTGGTTGAGGCAACCTTATTGAGTTACATTTTTTACAAATTAACCAAGTTGTCGAGTCAATAAATGTTGATTCCGTAACATTTATGCCCTTTATGAAGGCATTCGATGACGTGATAGTTTCATTTTTTGTTCATATAAACAAAATGATACAAGTATTGTGTCTTTGTGAAATGAATTTTTACTTTTGGACTACTACGGGTTCTGACCTGAAAGCTTTTTTTTATGACTTATAGCAATAGACCTCTCCCCAGGGGCTCTTCGGCCGCAGTGACGGGGTTTTTGCGGTTCGCCGTTCTATTGGGGGCGGGGTTGTTTTTGGGCGGTGGTGTGATGGCGCAACCCACGGTCGCAGCCAGCAAGGCCGCCGCTTCGGCCGTTGCGCCGGCGGTGGTTAAGGCCGTCTCGGTTGAGTTGACGCAGTTCAAGGTGGTCAAGGATGCCAAGGGCGTAGAGCAATTGGTTGCCGCTCCCTCTGTGATGCCTGGTGACGTGATTGAATACAAGGTCACCTACAAAAACACCAGCACCAAGTCCGTTGAGAGCTTGGTGGCCGACCTGCCGATTCCCGAAGGCCTGGAATATCTGCCCAAGAGCGCCAAGCCGGGGGCCGCGCTGGTCAAAGCCGCAGCCAAGGACGGTGAATACTCCGCCGAGCCGCTGATGCGCAAGCTGCCTGGCAACAAGAGCGAGCCGGTGCCTTACAACGAATACCGCGCCTTGCGCTGGAACCTGGGCCAGTTGCCTGCAGGCGGTGTTGCTGCGATCACGGCACGCGCCAAGGTTGAAGTGGTGGTTCCCACACCACCCAAAACCGCGCCAGCTTCAGTCCCGTCTTCCGCCATCACCGTGAAGCCTGCCAGCGCAGCCCGCTGAGCTGCAGGCTTTCCATCAGTGAGTACGCCTTTTCATGGCGTGCCCTTGCCCCACAGCCGTTTTTCCGCATCACGGAAGCACGGTTGGCAGGGGTTTTTTTGACTTCAGGTTCCCGTTTTACCCCCCGTTAGTAACCACCTCTGACCATAGCAGGAGAATAAAAAGTGATCATTCATAAACCTACCCATCGCACCGGCGCCAAGCCGGCAGCGACATGGGCGGGTGCCGCAGCGCTGTCGTTGGGTTTCCTTTTTGGAAGTCCGGCTGCCTTCGCTGTTGCCCCACTCGCCAATACCGTCATCGGTAACCAGGCGTCCGCCTCGTACACCGACCCTAACGGAATCGTCCAGCTGGCCTCGTCGAATCTGGTGCAAACCACGGTCCAGCAGGTCGGCTCTTTCAACCTCGATGCACGCACTTCGAACACGACTGACGTTATCAACACCAAGACCGGTGCTGCGGGCATTACTGTTTACGCACCTCACGTGCTGACCAACACGGGCAATGGCGCTGATGGCTTCAACATCAGCATTACCTCGCCTGCCGCAGGATTTTCAAGGGTAGAAGTGTTCGCCGACGCCAATGGCGACGGTTTGCCCGACAACACCTCGGCGCTGTGTACCGCCGTACCGGCTGCAACTTGTTCCGTGCCTACCCAGACAGTTGCTGGCAACAATGGCGTATTCCAGTTCGTGGTGGCTTACTCGATCCCCACCACCGCCACCACGCCGATCACCCCGTTCAATGTTGGTACGGTCACGGCTGTCGTGGTGCCAAGCTCGCCTGTGCTTGCCAGTTACAGCAGCACCACGGCGGCTGACGTTGATAACGTCAACCTGACCACCGTGGCGGCCTTCAATGCCACCAAGGCCATCGGCTCGCCTGCCGTGGCATGGTCCACGAACGGCGGTGTCTGGCCAGTCGCTACCAGCACGGGTCCGCGCTCGGTCACGGGCTGTGCCTTGACCAATGCAGGCGCTGCCGCCCCTGCTGCGGGTTGTGTCTATACGACCTACACCCTCAACTTGAGCAACACGGGTGGCGCAGTCGGCAAGATCGCGATTTCTGATACGCTGCCGTCCGGTTTCACCTATGTGCCTGGTTCGGCCGTTTGGAGCAGTTCTCCAGGCACCGCCCTGACCGATGCTGCATTGGGTGACCCCGCTGGCATCGACTTCCGGGCCACGGGCAATACCGTGACGGCAGTCGTCGCGGCGCTGAACCCGAATGTGACGCAATCCGTCAGCTTTGTGGTGTTGGTCAATGAAACAGCTCTCATCGGCACGTCCACCACCACCAACACGGCGACGTACAACCCAGTCGATGCACCGGCCGCAACCTCGACCGCGCCAGGCACTCTGGGTTCAAGCACCAATCCAGCCGCTTACACCGTGACGGCAAGTTACGGCATCGTGCTGGGCGCTACTGCCTCGACCGCAGTGACTGCAAAGGACACGGTAGCCGGCACGCCTAATGGCACTGCTGCCGACTTGACGATTCAGCCATCGGTTTCTCCTGGTGGCAGCGTCCTCTTCACGCAGACGGTTTACAACACGGGTAACGCCACCGACACCGTGAACGTCACGGCGCTGGCCTCGACTTTCCCGGCAGGCACCACGTTCCAGCTCTTCAGCGCCGGCGGCGTGGTGGCGCTGCTCGACACCACGGGTGATGGCATTGTGGATACAGGGCCAATTTCGGCAGGCAGCAGTGTGAACATCATCATTCGCGCCAATGTTCCAGCTGGCGCAACCGCTGCGGGTCCGTTTGTCGTGAATGTGCGCGGTGTTTCCGCTAACGACACGAGCAAGATCGACGCAACGCAAGACCAGGCAACTGCGCTGGTGGCACCTTCCTCGCTGATCGACCTGACCAACACTGCCGTCGGCACTGGCATCGGTAACGTCGGTTCTGGTGACCTGGGTGCAGGCCCAAGCCCATCGCCAACGACGACGGTGAGCACACCGGCTGGTTCATCTGCACTGTTCACGCTGTTTCTCAAGAACAACGATACAGCTGCCAACAGCTACAACCTGTCGGCCAGCCAGACAGCGGCTTTCCCCGGCTCCCTGCCAGCAGGCTGGACCGTGAAATATGTGGCCGGCGGCGCCACCTGCTCTGCTGCCGCGGTGACTCAGCCTGTGGCTGTCGCCGTGGGTGCGCAAGTGCAGGTTGACGCCTGCGTGACGCCGCCTGTGACGCAAACGCCAGTAACCGCTCAGCCGATGTATTTCCGTGTCACCTCGACAGCTGTAGCCACCACCGGCGCCATCGTTTCCGATACGAAGCTCGATGCGGTCACCGTGACGACTGCCATGACCTTTGGCGCTACCCTGACGCCTGACAACAACGGTCAGGTTGCCGCAGGCGGCTCCGTGGTGTATGCCCACACGCTGACCAGCACCGGCGCGCAATCTTGCGGTGCCTACACATTGGCTGCTTCGCCTACCTCGGCTGACATCACCCTGGGCTGGACTACCGTCATCTATGTTGACGTCAATGGCGACGGCCAGCTTGATGCAGGTGACACGCTGTACAGCGGCAGCTCGCTGAGCCTCGCAACTGGCGCTACGCAAAAACTGCTCGTCAAGGTGTTCGCACCCGGCGGCGCAGCGGCAGGCGCAACGGATGTCGCAACCGTGACGGCAACATTCGCGGCCAATTGCGGCGCGCCTTCGGCAACCGACACCAGTACCGTCATCACGGGCCAGATCCGTCTGGTGAAGACGCAGGTGTTGAATGCGGCTGTGGCGGGTACTTGCCCGGCAGTTCCTGCAACGCCGGCTTTCAGCGCTGCGCCCATCATGGCTGCCAAGCCTGGCGACTGCATCGTTTACCAAGTGGTAGCGACCAACGAAGGCGCCGCCCCGGTGAGCAACCTGGCGATCAATGATGCCATTCCGGCCTACACCAGCCTGACGGGTGCAACGCAGCCGACTGTGCGATGCACGTCCACCGGCATCACCACCGCCTTCACCACGGCAGCCAACTATGCATCGACCACCGTTGCGGTGAGCTGTGGCAGTGCTGTCAACGCGGTGATTCCTGGCGGCTCTGCGACGATGACCTTCTCCGTGAAGATCAATAACTAAGCATGGCTACCCCGCTCCGGCGCCTTCGGGCAAGCCGGAGCCCTGGTACGAAACGCGCGCTCTTGAGCGTCTGTTTCGTACTTTTTTCTGTGCCACCTGCAACGGCGACGCCATCAGGTGGCACAGAAAAAAGTCAATCTTGTCTTCATTCAAATGTAGGACTCGCACGGCGAGGTCCGCGAAAAGTGAGCGATGTGCTGTTTCCTTCCTGTCTTCAACGCTTTATAGCTGCACTGGCAATCAGTGTGGCTATGCTGCTGGCCCATGTGCCGGCACAGGCCATTCCCGCGCAGGCTGGCACGGTTATTCGCAATGTGGCGTCCGCTACCTATGTGCCGGCTGGTTTTGCCCAAGTAGAAACTGCTGATTCCAACCATGTTTTGGTGACCGTCCAGGCCGTTGAAGCGTTGTCGCTGACACAAGACCAAAACGTCGTTCGTCCTCCCAGTGTGCAGGTCACGCTCAATCATCTGCTTACCAACACCGGCAATGTCCGGTCTGGCTACACGATAGGTTTTGTAGGCAACGGCGCGGGCTGTCCGACCCAGATCCTGAACCTCAGCGCCCTGCGCGTGCTGCGCGATCTCAACAATAACGGGGTGGCGGATGCTGGCGACCCGGTCGTCACGCTGGGCGCCAGCGGCTCCATCACGCTGCAACCCGGCGAAACGGCCGGCCTGCTGGTACAGGGAACCTTGCCGGCGTCTTCTGCCGGAAGCGCCTGCGTGGCGCTGACTGCCACCACCACCACCACGGCCCAGGCCATCACCGCCAGCAACCGCGACATCATCACCGTCAGCAATGCAGCCGTCCTGTCGCTGACCAAAACTGCCAGCTACCCCGGCGTGGTAGTGCCCGGCACGACCCGTATCGACTTCACCCTTACCGGCACCAACATCGGTGCGCAAGACGCGCAGCCTGTCGGGACGGCTGCCCCCGCCAACACCGCCATCGTGGTCAATGGCGCGCCAATCAACCTGGTGCTGATTCGAGACATGATTCCTGCCGGCACGCAGTACATGCCGGGCACGTTGCAAACCACCGCTGCCGGCGCCATTCGCCTGTTCCGCCTGGCAGGTGACACTGCCTTCAGCTACCGCACCGAGGACGACGCTTCCGCGGTGGAAGTGGCCATCGGTATTCCGGCCGCTGTGGTGCGAAACAGCACCGTGGCCCTGCAGTTTGCCGTGCGCGCCAAGGCCGACCTGAATGGCGACATCCGCAACATTGCACAAAGCTATTACCTCGACGGCGCCAACCCCGCAGTGTCACCTTCCAACACAGTCATTATTGCGTCCAGCCAGGGCCGCATCGGCGTGGCCAAGGCCGCTTCGGCGCCCTTGTTGAACCAGGCGGCCAATGGCGAGCTGGACGGTACAGCCACCGTGCGCTTCAGCGTGCTCATACGCAACTACGGCAGCACTGCGCTGTATTCCGTACAGGCGCCTGATGTGCTGGAAGGCGCTGGCGCCACGCAGTTTGGCAGCTACACCAGCAATGTCGTACCTGCTGCCAACCAATACACCATCGTCCACGGTTCGCTGGTCATCGCCAAACCCAACGGCAGCGTGGCTGGCACGGTGGCAGCCATCAACCCCGCATTTAACGGCACCGCAGCAGCGCAAAACCTGCTCGCCGCTGGCGCGCTGTTGCCGGCAGGCGCGGATATCACGGTGCAGTTCGATGCGCGTATCAACTTCATCGGCCAAACGGGCACGCTCTACAACACCGTGCGCGGCCAGGCGTCCGTCAGTCCTGGCGACACGCCCGGTATTTTTGACGACTCGTCCAACGGCACCAACCCCGATGTGAACGGCAATGGCAACCCCAACGATGACAGTTCGCCCACGCCGGTGTCCACACTGCTGCCGGCCCTGTCGATCGTTAAAACTGTTTCCCTGCCGCGTCGCGTTAGCCTGGGCGTGTATGAGTTCGACTACACCTTCAAGGTCACCAACACCGGCCAGGCAGAGGCACCCCATGTGCGGGTCATCGATAACCTGAACTGCACCTTTGACATGGACAAGGCCGAAGGCGCCATTGCCTCGTGGGAACTCGTCACCCGGCCCATCGTCAAGAACGGCAACCTCAAGACTTCAGCCAGCTTCACCGGCCGGGCAACTTGCAACCGCAATCAGTTGAACAGCACCGACCCTTACCTGTTGCCCACGGAAGTGGTGCTGTCCCTGGTGGACGGCAGCCGTCCGCTGGCCCCGGGCCAAAGTGAAGAGGTCACCTTAACCTTGCGCGTCACCGAAAAGCCGGCCTCCATTGGATCGCACCTCACGCTGACCAATAAAGCCTGGGCGGCCGCGTTTGGACAAAACACAGTCAATGTCACGCCCTCACTGCTGGTCGCGGCGGGGTCGAATACAGTCCGGTCCCTCCTGCTCGACCCGGAAGGCACGGTTTACAACTCCATCACACGCCAGCCCGTGGCCGGCGCACTCGTTACCTACAGCCGCCTGTCCTGCAGCAGTGGCGCAGGCGGTCCTGTTACCGCGGCAGAAATTTACGGCAGCGGAACAGGGGTTTACACATTCAATGCCAATGGGACGGTGTCCATGACCACAGGCGCGGACGGCGCCTGGCAGTTCTTTCTGCAATCGCCGCCAGTCACCAACCTATGCACCTACGGCATCACGGTGACGCCACCAGTGGGCAGCGGCTATGTGGCTTCTAAACTGATTCCCGCCACCCCGGGCAGCTTTGACAGCTGCGGCGCCATTGTTCCCAATGAAGCACCCCCACAAAATGGCGAGCCCACAACGCACTACTTTGTCTTGCGCGCCGGTGTGAATCCCGACAACTCCAGTTGCGAAGCCATCCACAACCACATTCCGCTAGACCCTGGAAATCTGATGGGGCTGGTGCTGCGCAAAGACGGTAGCAAGAAAACGGCAGAGTTCGGCGACTTCATCGACTATGCCCTCACGCTGACCAACAAGACGGGTTTTCCTGTCACCGGCGCTAATTTCAACGACTTCTTGCCAGCCGGGTTTTCCTATGTGCCTAACAGCGCCCGCCTGAATGGCGCTGCCATCGCCAACCCGGCAGGTGGCGCAGGTCCCCAACTCGTGTTCAGTTTTCCGTCCTTGTCGCTGGGCGTGGATCAGTCCACCACGGTGCGCTATCGCCTGCGCATTGGTGTGGGTGCACCTATATCGGACGACGCGGTTAACCGCGCACGCGCCAGTTCGGGCCCGATGCAGTCGAACCAGGCGTCATGGCGCGTGCGCGTCACCGGTGGTGTTTTCTCAGACGAAGCCTTTGCCTTCGGCACGGTCCATATGGAGTGCCGCCGCGATGGCAAGGAGGCTGATGGCCTGAAAAACGGGGGCGAAGAAATAGGCATTCCCGGCGTGCGCCTCTTCATGGAGGACGGCACCAGCGTCGTTACCGACATTGAAGGCAAGTGGAGCCTGTACGGCCTCAAGCCGGTCACGCACGTCTTGCGTGTGGATGAAACCACGTTGCCGCCCGGCGCCCAGCTTGACCTGCTGGACAACCGCAACGCCAACAACCCGGCCAGTCGTTTTGTCGATCTGAAAAAAGGCGAGTTTCACAAGGCCAACTTCATCGTCGGCAACTGCGATGCGCCGGGCGTGTTTCAGGACGTAGCCGCCCGCCGCAAGAACTTGGCCGACCGGCCTGACGCAGAAGGCGAAGCCGCAGTACGCGTGCGCCTTGATCCCGAAGCCAAAGCCATTAGCGTGGGGGACACCCGTTCCTTGCCCGCCACCGGCCAGTCCAGCCTTACGGGCGCCGCTGGCATCACCGTGCCGGCAAGCCAGGCGTTGATCCAGTTACCCACTGGCACCGCTAATACCAATACCTTCATCGGTGGCGTGGCCAGTGCTGGCGCGCTCAATGGCACGCTGGGCCAAGCGCAACAAGCCGGCGCTTTTTCCCCGCTAACCCCCCTGACTGGCAATAACGAGGTCAATGGCCGCAGCGGCTTCCTGCTGCCCGCTGCCCAGCCTTTGCTGCAACAAGCCGTGCCCAGCAGCATCGAGCTTGAAAAAGTCATGCACAGCCTGGACAACAGCGCCGGCTTTATCGACCTTAAAGACCAAGACACTGTCGCCAGCCAGACCCTCAACGTGCGCGTCAAGGGCGCGGCTGGCACGCAACTGCGCCTCTACGTCAACGGCCAGCCTATTGACGACCGGCGCGTCGGCAAAAAAGTCGTGCTCCCTTCTGCCAGTCTGGGCGCCTGGGAATACATTGGCGTTCAGCTCAAGCCCGGCATCAATACCCTGCGCCTGGATGTGGTGGACGACTACGGCGTGACCCGCGGCACCCAGCAGATCACTCTGGTAGCACCCGACAAACTCAGCCTCATTCAGATCGATGTGCCCGAGACCGCCCAGGCCGACTTACACACCCCGGTGCTGATCAAGGTACGGCTGACCGATGCCAGCGGCATACCCGTCACCGGCCGCATGCAGGTCACACTGGAAGCCGACCGCGGTCGCTGGCTTGAGAACGACCTCAACCCGAGTGAGCCTGGCGCCCAAGTCTTCATCGAAGGCGGCGTTGCCGAGTTCCGCCTGCTGCCGCCCGGCGAGCCCGGTGATATGCGGGTGCGCGTGTCGGCAGGCACTTTCGTTAAAGAAGCCCGCGTGGCCTTGCTGCCTGAGTTGCGCCCCATGATCGGCGTCGGCATCATTGAAGGAACGCTTGACTTCACCAAACGCAGCGCGCTCACGTTGGGCCAGATGCCTGCCGGCGCTGCTTTTGAAACCGAGCTTTCCGGTTTCGCGTCTGACGGCACCTCCCGTTCACGCGGTGCCGCGCGCAGCGCTTTCTTCTTTAAAGGCGCGGTCCAAGGCGACTACCTGCTGACGGCCGCTTACGACTCCGACAAGACCACCAAGGACCGCCTCTTTCGCGACATCCGTCCGGACGAGTTCTATCCCGTTTACGGCGACTCTTCGGTGCGCGGCTTTGACGCGCAAAGCACGCAAAAATTCTATGTGCGGATCGATAAAAATCGCTCATACCTCTTGTATGGCGACTTCACCACGGCCAGCAGCTCTGAAGTTCGCCAGATGAGCCAGTCCAGCCGCACGCTGACCGGCATCAAAAATGTGTACGAAAGCGACACCGTGCGTGCAGCCAGTTATGCCTCGCGCACAGCACAAACCCAGCGCATTGAGGAATTCCCTGCGCTCGGTATTTTTGGACCCTATTTCCTGGCCGCCAGCAATGGTGATTTGCTCGCCAACAGTGAGCGTGTTGAAATTCTGGTGCGCGACCGCAACCAGCCCAACATCGTGCTGCAGACCACTTCGGTCTCGCGCTTTGTTGACTACACCATCGAGCCGCTGACCAGCCGCCTTCTGTTCACTCGGCCCATCGCCTCGGTCGATAGCAACCTCAACCCGCAGTCCATTCGCGTCACGTACGAGGTTGACAATGGTGGGCCGAAGTTCACCGTGGCCGGCACCGACGTGCAGGTCAAGATCAGCGACAAGCTGCAGGTCGGCGTGGTCGCCAGCACCGACGAAAACCCCGAAAATAAACGCAGACTGGCTGCCCTGACCGCAATTGCCCGCCTGGGTGAATCAACCACGGTCGCCGCAGAACTGGTGCGCACCGAGACCGACTTCAGGGGCACTGGAAGCGCTGGCCGAATTGAAGTTCGCCACCAGGACGAAAAACTCGGTGCCGTGGCACAAATCGCCAGAACCAGCGCCAGTTTTGACAATCCCGGCTCGGCCTTCAGCGCTGGCCGCACTGAGGCCGTGGCCCGTGCGCAATACAAGTTGGACGACACCACGCAGGTACGCGGCGAAGCCATCTACAGCAAGGACGCGCTGACCACCGGTGACCGCAAGGGCGTTGCCGTGGGTGTGCAGAAGAAGCTCAGCGACACCCTGTTGGGTGAAATTGGTGTACGTTACGGTGAAAACTCCAGCCCCACCGCATCGATGTTTGACTACAACCAGGTCTCCAGCAGCAGCGCGCTGGGCGCTGGCTCGCTCGGCAATTCCGTCACCAGCCTTGGCGCTTCCGCCGCTGCTGCTGGCACCAACGACCAGGACATCACGACCGTTCGTGGTCGCCTGACCACTGTGGTGCCCCATCTTCCTCAGGCCCAGGTATTCGTTGAAGCGGAGCAGGACATCAATCACGGCGACCGCCATGTTCTGGCTACCGGTGGCAACTACGCCATCACCGACAAAACCCGTGCCTATGGACGCTATGAATTCATCTCCAGCCTGGACGGCCCCTACGGCCTGAACAGCGCATCCAGCCGCAACATCGGCATTCTGGGCATCGAGAGCAACTACATGGAAGGCGGCCGCGTTTACAACGAATACCGCCTAGCCGATTCGCTCGATGGCCGCACCGGCCAGGCTGCCATGGGCGTGCGCAACACCTTCAAGGTGAGCGAGCAGTGGCGTCTGACTGCCGGCATCGAGCGCACCAAGTCCATCGGCAGCAGCGCCTCCGGCATCGTCGGCCGGGGCAACTCGACAGCTATCGTCACCGGCGCGGAGTACCTGAGTGACCGTGTCAAGGCCAGCGGCATTCTTGAAGCCCGTCAGGGCGATGACAGCAACAGCTATCTTTCGAGCGTGGGCGTGGGTTACAAGATTGACACCGACTGGTCCTTGCTGGCACGCAGCATCATCAGCGAGAGCAAGGGCCAAGGCACTAACGCCGGCAACGACCGTTTGCTGTCACGCCAGCAAGTCGGCGTGGCCTATCGCCCGGTAAATCAGGACGAGTGGAATGTTCTGGCCCGGTATGAACATAAAACCGAGCGTGTCAACGGCGCCGGCTCCGTGCTGGGCTCCGCCAGCGGCAACGCTTTTGGCAGCAATGCCAACCAGCCCGGCACCTATACCGCAGACATCGTGTCGAGCCATTTCAACTACAACCCCGAGCGCGGCAGCTACCTGACCGGCCGCTACGCCGGCAAGGTATCCAGCGCTGACGACGGCTTTTTGGGCAGCAGCTACTGGGCGCACCTGGTCCAGGGCCGCTACACGCGCGATCTGTCCAGGGACTGGGACGTTGGCTTGCAGGCTGGCCTGCTGTACGGCAAGGGTGGCGCGCTTCAAAAGACCGCCGGCGTTGAGTTGGGCTACCAGGTCGCCAAGAACCTGTGGGTGTCGGCCGGCTATAACGTCGTCGGCTTGAAAGACCGCGATCTCACAGCCGGTGAGTACACCAGCGAGGGCGTCTATATCCGCCTGCGCTTCAAGTTTGATGAAAATGTTTTTTCAACCGCCTTGCCCGCTGTCACCCAATAATGCAGATCGCAAAATTTTTTCGTTTTTTAGGTTTGCTGCTGCTCCTGACCGCCGGTTCGGTCCAGGCGCTGGCGCAAGGGCTCATGCACTTGCGCCGTTGGGGCGTTGCGGCGCTGGCCCTGGCAGTCTGGTTTGTGTTGTCTCCTGCGCAGGCGCAGGTGCAGCGCAGCATGGTCAACCCCTCTTTTGAATTACCCGCACTAGGCGGAAGTGCTTGCTATGGGTTTACCTCGTCGCCCTCAATGCCGGGCTGGACCAGTACTGAAACGACCGCCGCTGACTTATCTGGTTCCTGCACCGGGGAAACCGCCGGTGCAAATGCAATTGAAATCTGGCGAAGTAACTTTAACGGCGTATTGGCATTTTCAGGAAGCCAGCATGTGGAACTCAACGCTCACAATCCGGCCCGCCTGTCCCAGACAATTTGCATGCAAACCGGGGACACGGTAAGTTGGGCCTATTCACATCGCGCACGAGTTAACCCTGGCAATGTTATCGATGTCGCTAGTTTTTCAGTTGGAAGTCCCACCAATACAGTGAATATCGCGCGCACCGATACAAATGGCGTGGTTTCTTCCACTGCTGGCGACTGCCGCAGCAGCTCGTCAATCACCAGCCAAAGTTGTTCCGGCAGTACGTCGTCGAGTTGGGGGCGCTATACAGGCACATTCACCTGGCAGGGGAGCGGCGGCAATCAGGACATAGGGTTTGAAGCGACCACTGGCACATCCTTCGGAAACTTCCTGGACGACGTTCAGTTCACCCTCAATCCGGTTATCGAATTCCCCAGCGCCACGCTGACAAGCGCTGAGAGCGCGGGCACGGTCAATTTCCAGTTGCGTATCGCCGGCATCGTTCCCTCCGGCGGCATCGCGGTTCCTTTCACCATTACCGGCACCGCGACGGGCGGCGGCGTGGACTACACCCTGGCCAGCACCTTTACCGTACCGGCAGGTGATTACGACGTTGGCTCCCTGGTGAATGTCCCGGTGACCCTCATCAATGACTCTCTGCCCGAAGCGACCGAAACGGTGATCGTCACGATCACTCCTCCCACCAGCAGTGCCCCGTATCGCCTGGGCTCAACGGTTACCTGCGGTGGCACCGCCATTGGCAGCGCCACCTTGTCCATAACGGACGACGATGTGTCGGTCACGCTCAATAAAGCGCTGGTTCCCGTGTCCAACAGCGGCTTGTTCAATCTTTCGATCACAGGGGGTAGCCCCAGTCCCACCGGCGGGACAAATCCGGCCAACAATCAGGGCAATGGCGGCAGCACCGGCGCCGTCAAGGTCAACCCCTCGACCGCCATTACCCTGACCGAAACCGCCGGCACCAGTACCTCGCTTGCCAACTACTCGACCGCATTCAACTGTGTTGACGCCAGCGCCGCCAGTGTCACAGTCACCGGCAGCGGCACCAGCCGCAGCATCACCACCCCCGCCTTGACCGCTTCGGCAGCGGCGCGAACCATCACGTGCACCTACACCAACACTTCCACGCTGGCGACCATCACGCTGAACAAAGCGCTGGCCGGCGACCGCATGGCGGTAAGCGACCAGTTCAGTGTTGCGATCCGCACCGGCGGCGTGTCAGGCACCGTAGTAAGCAGCACCACCAACGCCACCACCACCGGCACCATGGCGACCGTCACGGCGGGCACCGGCACCACTGGGAGCTACAGTGCAGCGGTTGGAACAACCTACACCCTCACCGAGGCGGCCGCAAGCGGTGCGAGCCTGAGCAATTACAGTGCCGCACTCAGCTGTGTTGACACTGCGGGCGTTCAGACAGGGCTGCCTTCCGGGGTGGCATTTAACCCTGCCGTGGGCTACGCGATCACACCGGTGGCAGGAGCCGCGCTCAGTTGCACCATCACGAACACGCCTATATGGGTCCATCCGACAACGGCGCCGGTCATCAGTTGCTCAAGCGATGGCAATATCTTTAACACCGCCTATAACGGCAACCCTGCAGGGCCGGCAAAAACCTCGGGGCTGGACAATGTATGGGAGCGCGGCGCGACATTCGGCGCCTTAGAGCCAACAAGCTGGACCTTGGCCAACGTGGCGACCACCAACCCTGGGTGGAGCGCCTATTCTGCTTTCCCTGCTTCACGCTTTATTACGCATCAGGCAAACACGGACCATACCCCCCTTGGCAATGTTGACTTGTGGTATCGCTACGTCTTCACCATGGATTCAAGTGTGGTTTTGTCCAGTTTTCGTCTCGCGATGGATTTTTATGCGGACAACAGCGTCCAGGCCATCTATGTCAACGGTGTGCCGCAGAGCGTTGCCGGCGTGCCAGACGGCAACCCCTATTTCGCGCTGCATTACAACCTGGGCAATGCGCTTTCGGCCAACCTGACCACCAACTGGCAGGCGGGAACCAACACGATTCTGGTGAGGGTCAGCAGTGGTCCGAATGCGATCGGCTTCATGGCCAAAAATGCCATATCGGCCGTTTGCCAGAGCAAGGTGAGTCTGCAGAAAGCCCTTGGCGGCCTTGGCCGATTGGCTGCGGCGGACCAGTTCACGGTTGACATCCGCACAGGTGGCGTTTCGGGCACGGTTGTCAACAGCACCACTAACTCGACGACGCTGGGCAGCGGCGCAACCGTTACGGCAGGCAGCGGCAACACGGGCGTGTATTCAAGCACCGCAGGCACTGCGTACACGCTAAATGAGGCGATGGCATCGGGAAGTGCGTCAATATTGACGGGTTACACCCGCTCCCTGAGTTGCACCAACGTGGGGGGCACCACCAACGTGAGCAGCTTCAGCAGCTTGCCACTCACCTTCAGTCCGCTCAGTGGAGACAACGTGCTTTGCACGGTCACCAACACGCCAGCGGGCGCTTCCATCACCGGCCGGGTCTTTCTGGACAACGGGGTGTCCAGCGGCACGGCCAATGACGGCCTGATCAATGGCGGTGAAGCGGGGCTGGCCGGCATCCCAGTGCGCCTGACCAATTGCGCAGCCACGGTGCATGCCAGCGGCGTGACGGACGGCACCGGCGCCTACAACCTCTCCGTGCTCACCGGGACCGCCACGGGCACCGCACTGTGTGTGGAGCAGACTAACCAAGGCACGCGCATATCGACTGGCGCATCGGTAGGCAGTACTGCGCTGCCTACCGGAACCGGAACGCCTGTCTCCTCTACCACTTACACCTATACCCGCACCAGCACGCCAGACCGTATCGCCTTTACCTGGAACGGAACCGGGCATAGCGGCCTGAATTTCGGCGATGTGGATACAGGCACTTTCGCCGCCAACGGTTCCAAATCTGGACTGCCCGACACTACGGTCAGTTATCCGCACACCTTCACCGCAGGCACGGGCGGCAGCGTGAGTTTTGCAATTTCAGCCGCCACCCCGGCGCCCACTCTGACGGGCTGGAGTGAAAAGATTTTTGCCGACCCTGGGTGCACCGGTACGCTGCAGGCTGGCGCGGTCCAACTTTACCCGCCCGTTGCGACGGCAACGACCGTCGTCTTCGGCCAGAAGGTGTGCGTGATCATGCAGGAATTCATCCCCGGCACGGCGCAGCTGAGCTACAGCAACGATGCCACGGTGCAGGCCAACTTCAGCTACAGCAACGCCAGCCCAGCGCTGGCCACAGCCAGCTACACGCTGCACGACATCACCAACGTGGGCAACGGTACGCTGGAGTTGAAAAAGGAAGTGCGCAACGTGACGCAAGGGGTGTTGACCTTTGGCATCAACAATCTAGCCAAGTCGGGCGAGACCCTGGAATACCGTATCAGCTACACCAACAACGCAGCGACGCCGATCAGCAACCTGGTGGTGAACGACACAACGCCGGTCTATACAAGCTTTGTTGCAAGCAGCACGGGCACGACGCCGGCCACACTGACGACCTGCACCAAAAACACGCCGTTCAACCCACTTCCTCAACCTGCGGTAAGTTGTGCTATGCCCCAGACGGCGGGCAGTACGGGTAGCGTGAGCTGGAAGTTCACGGGATCGCTGAGCCCCAGTGGCACCGGTGAGGTGCTGTTCCAGGTGAAGGTAGATTGACCTGAATCTTGTGTATGTTGTGGCTCGCCTAGAGCGGCTCCGTGCTGACTAGCAAAAAAGGCAAAGGAACTTGGACGATGAAGGTGTGATCGAAAGCTGATTTGGAGGCAAGGGTTATGTCTTGGCGACGCGGCAGGGCTTATGCGCAGGATCTGCGCGATCGGGTGTTGGCGGCCCCGGGACGGCTTCGGGAAGTGGCCGAGCGTTTTGGTGTCTCTGCGGCCTATGTGTCACGGGTGCGTTCGCGCCATGGACGACTCGGCCAAACCAGCGCAGGGGCGCAGCACAACCATGTGCCGCTGCGCCTGGCCGGGCTGAAGGAGCCGCTGCTGGCCCAGGTTGCCTTGGCGCCCGAGCAGACACTCGCTCAGCTGTGCCAGTGGGTCAAGGCAGAGCACGGCATCGAAGTCGGGCCGACAACCATGGGCAAGACGCTGGCCCGGCTGGGGCTGACGCGAAAAAAAAGACGGTGCATGCTGCCGAGCAAAAGCGAAGCGACGTCGCGCAGGCGCGCGCGGACTGGGCCGCAGGAACAAGCTTGGCCGGCCAGCGAGCGGCTGATCTTTCTGGATGAAACCTGGGCTACGACCAATATGGCGCCGACCTGGGGCCGCTCGCCCAAGGGCGAGCGTTGCCTGGGATATGCGCCTTGTGGCCACTGGCACACCACGACGTTTGTCTGCGCGCTGAGCAAGGACGGGCTGTTGGCGCCGCTGGTGCTGGACGGGCCGATCAACGGCCATGCATTTGTGGCCTGGGTGGAGCAGTTCCTCGTGCCTGAGTTGCGGGCCGGCGACATCGTGGTGATGGACTTGCCTCAGCTCTCACAAGCAAGGTCGCCGGTGTCAAGCCTGCCATTGAGGGGGCAGGTGCGACGCTGCGGTACTTGCCGCCGTACAGCCCGGACTTCAACCCAATTGAGCAGGTGTTTGCCAAGCTCAAAACCTTGCTGCGCACCACCCAGGCCCGCACGCTCGAAACGCTCTGGAGTGCCATCGGCTCACTGCTTGATCGGTTTGCCCCCGATGAGTGCGAGCGCTACATTCGCCATTGCGGCTATTGCCAGTCAGGGTAATTCTGCTCTAACCAGCAGCGCATTCATCGCGTCATCTTTGATGCTCGTGAAGAAATTTCTGGTTGGCCGGCTATCAGACTTCATGTGCCCAATATTTCTATTTCATAAATGAAGTAATAAGCGCGGCAGTAATCCACGGCTACGAGACGATGGAGTTGACCCTGCCGGGGTCAAGCTCCAGTGTGTTGAGCGCCAGCGCCAGTTGGTCCTCCAAGGCATACAGGCTGTGAAAGGCGCCGGTCATGAAAAAACTTCTTGCGCAACTCATCCCAGACATGCTCGACGGGGTTGCTGTAGAACACCTGTAGCAGTAGGGCGCGCAACAGTTTCTCGGGCGCTATGCTGGGCCGCCCGCCTTTGATGTCCGCCTCGTACATCCCGGCAAACAGCGCATCCATCAACACCCGCGCCTCGTTGACCATCTGGCGTATCGGGCGCAGCGAATGGTTGCCTGGGACAAAGTCATCCAGGCGATGCAGCGTGAACGGGCTTTCGGCGAAGGTGTCGGCTCCTCGCATGGGTTGACTGGGTTTGTATCGGGTCAGAAAAAGGGCTACCTCAGATTATCGATTGAGGCTGAAAACCGGGAGACTTCGATTTGAGGTATTTCAGCGGCCTGCGAAAGCTTGATTTAATACGCAAGAATACCAAGCCCTCAAAGCATCTCGTCAGGCGCGAAAGGCCCGATCAGCTTGAGCAACAGCCTCAAGGTCAGGCTGGCATCGGGCTCGCTTGTCGAATCCTTGAGTCCCGAGCCTTGCGGCGCGCGCCAGACCAGTTGCCCGTTGACCCGTTCCACCCGGTAGGCCCCGCTCGTCAGCGCCGGCTCGATCATGCGCGTGGCCTCTTGCGACAGCGTGCGGTTGCGGATGATGACTGCGACCTCGCTGTTTTGCAGTTTCGAGCGCAGGTCCAGGTTCATCGAACCGACGACCAGCAGGCGGCTGTCCATCACCACCACCTTGGCATGCAGGCTGGCGCGTGAGCCGTTTTTGGAGCCTCCCGTCGCACCCACGCCCGAGCCAAAACTCCTGAGCGTGCCTTCCTGCTCGGCGCGCATTTCATAAAGCTCAATCCCCATCGCCAGCAGCGCTTCACGGTAGCGGGCGTAGCCGACGTGCGCGGCGGGAGCATCGTTGGAGGCCAGCGAGTTGGTCAGCACCCGCACCCGGACGCCGCGCCGCCGCAATTCGGCAAACTGGCCCATCATGACTTCGCCCGGAACAAAATAGGGCGAGACGATCAGTAGATCGGTTTTTGCCTGCGACATGAGTTGCAGCAGGCCATCGACGGCCGTTTCCTGCGCTTCGGCCACGTCGTCGGCGTCAGCGGCAATCTTGGAGGGCTGGTCCACCAGCAACACAGACGGTGCCCAGGTCCAGGTCAACAGGCTAAGGTCGGTTGAGTCGGGTAGGGCCGTGGTGTCATTGGACGCCGCCGTGAGGGTTTTTGCCGGTGCTGCTACTGCCATGGGTTGCGGGGTGCCTGAAGGCGCTTCGGGACTGGCGGCTGTCGGTTTTGGTTTGAGCAGTTCAATCTCCTTGGTGGTCATCAGCGACTGCACCGGATAAGCCAGCGGATTGTTCCAGTACTGGTCAAAGCTGCGCGACAGGTCGCGTGCGATGCGGCCGGCCGCCAGCACGTCGATGTCCACGAAGTTCGTGCCTTCGCTCTGGCCGAAATAGGTTTCGCCCAGATTGCGCCCGCCGGTGATGGCGACTGCGTTGTCGGCGACGAAAATCTTGTTGTGCATGCGCCGCTGCATGCGCGCCACGTCCTTGAGGTTGCTCAGGATTCGCAGCATCATGGAGCCACGGCCGCCCGGCAAAGGGTTGAACAGGCGCAGCTCAAAATTCTTTTCAAAGGCCAGCTTCAAGACCTGGGCGTTCTTGCCCGAGGTGTTGAAGTCGTCCAGCAGGATGCGGATGCGCACGCCGCGTCCGGCCGCTTCACGCAGCGCGTCGAACATGCGTTCGGTGGTGTCGTCGGCAAAAATCGCGTAATACTGGATGTCCAGCGTTTTCTGCGCGGTCTTGATCAGCGTCATGCGGCTGGTGAAAGCCAGTTCGGCATTGCCCACCAGGGCAAAGCCAGAGTCGTTGTGGGTTCCGGCCTTGTCCGCGCGGGCCTGCACCAACCGCCCCAGCCGGGTTTCCATCGGGTTGGCCAGCGCCGTTGAAACCGGGCGATCCACGGTGCTTGGCAAGGAGGCGCATCCGGTCACCCAGAAGCTCAAAAAAACCAGGCACAGCCACTGCCGGGCACGGTGAAGACAAGATGCTGGTGCGGTCGGGACAGGGCAGGGGCGCAGCGCGGCAGGGGTTTGCATGATGCTGGCTACTCTAGCGCAAGCTTTGGGTGCCTGACTCTGCCGGGCGGGCGGTTCTGTCTCTTCTTTGTGTAGGCGGCGCGCGTGACGGCGTGCCAGCGCAAGGGGTGTTGCCGCCCGCTGAACCTTTCACGGACAGGCGCGGGCGGTCACAAAGGCTCAGGCGGAGAGCGTTTCCCAGCGCTGCAGGGCTTCCATGAGTTCTTCCTCCAGCTTGGCGTTGCGCGCGGTCAGTTCTGCCGCCCGTTTGGCATTGCTGGTGTACAGCGTGCCGTCGTAGAGTTCCTGCCCAATCGCCTTTTGCTGCGATTCGAGCTGCTGAATCAGCGCGGGCAAGCCATCGAGTTCACGCTGTTCCTTGTAGCTAAGCTTCTTTTTTGATAGCTGCTCGCGCTCGTCCTTATCGGGTACGGCAGCACTTTTGCCTGCATTTTTCGCGCTGGAAGCGGTCGGGGTCTTGTTGCTGCCGGTAATTTGCGCCGCGCGTTTCGACTGCGTGAGCCAGTCCGTCACGCCGCCTTCGTATTCGCGCCAGAAGCCCGGATTTTCGGGCGTGCCTTCGTAGGCGATGGTGCTGGTCACCACGTTGTCCAGGAAGCGCCGGTCATGGCTGACCAAGAACACCGTGCCTTCGTAGTTTTGCAGCAGGTCTTCCAGCAGCTCCAGCGTGTCGATGTCCAGGTCGTTGGTCGGCTCGTCGAGTACCAGCACATTCGCGGGGCGTGCAAACAGGCGCGCCAGCAGCAGACGGTTGCGCTCGCCGCCCGACAGCGTGCGCACCGGCGAGTTGGCGCGCGAGGGCGAGAACAAAAAGTCGGTCAGGTAGCTCTTGACATGCTTCTTCTGGCCGTTGATCTCGACCCATTCGCTGCCGGGGCTGATGAAGTCTTCCAGCGTCGCGTCCAGGTCCAGCGCGTCGCGCATCTGGTCGAAGTAGGCCACCTGCAGGTTGGCGCCCTGGCGAATCTTGCCCGGCGGCGTGGTCGCGTCGGGCTGCAACTCGCCCAGGATGAGCTTGAGCAGCGTGCTTTTGCCGGCGCCGTTGGGGCCGAGCAGGCCTACTTTGTCGCCGCGCAGCAAGGTGGCACTGAAATGGCTGACGATGATCTTTTCTGCCCCCGGATGGCCAAAACTCTTGGACACGTCGGTGAGTTCAGCCACGATCTTGCCGCTTTTGTCGCCGCTGGAAACGTCCAGGTTGACCCGGCCGACCGCGTCGCGGCGTGCTGCGCGGTTGTCCCGCAATGCCTCAAGCCGGCCAATGCGGGCCGTGCTGCGCGTGCGGCGCGCCTCCACACCCTTGCGGATCCAGACCTCTTCCTGTGCCAGCAGCTTGTCCGCCTTGGCGAAGATGACGGCTTCCTGCGCCATCTGATCCTCCTTCTGGATCAGGTACTGGGCAAAATTACCCGGGTAGCTGCGCAGCTTGCCGCGATCCAGCTCGACGATGACGTTCGCCACCTGGTCCAGAAAAGCCCGGTCATGGGTAATGGTGATGATGCTGCCGTTGAAATTGACCAGCAGTTCCTCCAGCCAGGCGATGGAGTCGAGGTCCAGGTGGTTGGTGGGTTCGTCGAGCAGCAGCACGTCAGGCTTGGCGACCAGCGCCTGGGCCAGCGCCACGCGCTTTTT
>NZ_CP157675.1:417500-420000 GCF_040105105.1 Polaromonas hydrogenivorans
GCCTAACCTGCAAAGGAGGGCGATTACCACGGCAGGGTTCGTGACTGGGGTGAAGTCGTAACAAGGTAGCCGTATCGGAAGGTGCGGCTGGATCACCTCCTTTCTGGAAATGAAGCTTTTTCACGCTTCTTACGCCCATTCTTATCGGCTGTTGTTTAAAACAACAGCATTGGTCATCAATCCAATTGGTGCTGCCTTGGGGATTCTTTGTTGAGTTCCGTAGGGTCTGTAGCTCAGCTGGTTAGAGCACCGTCTTGATAAGGCGGGGGTCGTTGGTTCGAGTCCAACCAGACCCACCAAATCAGGTTTGAAGCGGTTTTGAATCCTGGGGGATTAGCTCAGCTGGGAGAGCACCTGCTTTGCAAGCAGGGGGTCGTCGGTTCGATCCCGTCATCCTCCACCACTTATCTGTACACATCATGAAAGTGGTTTGTACCTAATTTATTAATGCAAAGTATTCTCTTGGAGAGTGCTTTGTGTTGGTTGATTTATTAATTTATTTCAATTGATTATTGGCTGTTCTTTAAAAATTCATAGAGTTAAATCAGCGCTGCTGGCGGAAACTGCACATTCGTAAAGGTTTAGTGCAGACCGTGCCGCCAGTAGCAATTTAGAAAATTTTTTGATTGCGTCAAAAGAAACTTTTAATTTCGAGTCAAATCGATAATTGGAAGATACGGCATAACGCGTCTGGTGAAAGACCAGACATGCATTCCTTGAAAATAACTGCGAGAAATCAAAGTTATAGGGTCAAGCGAATAAGAGCACATGGTGGATGCCTTGGCAATGATAGGCGACGAAAGACGTGATAGCCTGCGATAAGCTTCGGGGAGCTGGCAAATTAGCTTTGATCCGGAGATTTCTGAATGGGGAAACCCACCGAAAGGTATCGCATGCTGAATACATAGGCATGCGAGGCGAACCGGGTGAACTGAAACATCTCAGTAGCTCGAGGAAAAGACATCAACCGAGATTCCGAAAGTAGTGGCGAGCGAAATCGGAAAAGCCTGCAAGTGATAGCAGGACTCTTAGCAGAACAGTCTGGAAAGGCTGGCCATAGCGGGTGATAGCCCCGTATGCAAAAAGAGACCTGTGGTACTGAGCTTGCGAAAAGTAGGGCGGGACACGAGAAATCCTGTCTGAATATGGGGGGACCATCCTCCAAGGCTAAATACTCATCATTGACCGATAGTGAACTAGTACCGTGAGGGAAAGGCGAAAAGAACCCCGGGAGGGGAGTGAAATAGATCCTGAAACCGTGTGCTTACAAAAAGTAGGAGCCTCGAAAGGGGTGACTGCGTACCTTTTGTATAATGGGTCAGCGACTTACATTCAGTGGCAAGGTTAACCGAATAGGGAAGCCGTAGAGAAATCGAGTCCGAATAGGGCGTCTAGTCGCTGGGTGTAGACCCGAAACCAAGTGAGCTATCCATGGCCAGGATGAAGGTGCAGTAACATGCACTGGAGGTCCGAACCCACTAGTGTTGCAAAACTAGGGGATGAGCTGTGGATAGGGGTGAAAGGCTAAACAAACTTGGAAATAGCTGGTTCTCTCCGAAAACTATTTAGGTAGTGCCTCAAGTATTACCATCGGGGGTAGAGCACTGTTTTGGCTAGGGGGTCATGGCGACTTACCAAACCAAGGCAAACTCCGAATACCGATGAGTACAGCTTGGGAGACAGAGCACCGGGTGCTAACGTCCGGACTCAAGAGGGAAACAACCCAGACCGCCAGCTAAGGTCCCTAAAATTGGCTAAGTGGGAAACGAAGTGGGAAGGCTATAACAGTCAGGATGTTGGCTTAGAAGCAGCCATCATTTAAAGAAAGCGTAATAGCTCACTGATCGAGTCGTCCTGCGCGGAAGATGTAACGGGGCTAAGCCAGTTACCGAAGCTGCGGATGTGCAATTTATTGCATGTGGTAGGAGAGCGTTCTGTAAGCCTGTGAAGGTGGCGGTGTAAACCCTGCTGGAGGTATCAGAAGTGCGAATGCTGACATGAGTAGCGTTAAAGGGGGTGAAAAGCCCCCTCGCCGTAAGCGCAAGGTTTTCTACGCAACGTTCATCGGCGTAGAGTGAGTCGGCCCCTAAGGCGAGGCAGAGATGCGTAGCTGATGGGAAACAGGTCAATATTCCTGTACCGATGTGTAGTGCGATGTGGGGACGGAGAAGGTTAGCTCAGCCAACTGTTGGATATGTTGGTTCAAGCCTGTAGTCGTGCCTGGTAGGTAAATCCGCCGGGCTTAGATGAGGGGTGATAACGAGGCTGCTTGCAGCCGAAGTGAGTGATACCCTGCTTCCAGGAAAAGCCACTAAGCTTCAGCTACACACGACCGTACCGCAAACCGACACTGGTGCGCGAGATGAGTATTCTAAGGCGCTTGAGAGAACTCAGGAGAAGGAACTCGGCAAATTGACACCGTAACTTCGGAAGAAGGTGTGCCTCTAGTCAGTGATGTCCCTCGCGGACGGAGCTAAACGAGGTTGCAAAAAATCGGTGG